>NZ_CDRRQU010000036.1:0-24785 GCF_977044495.1 Cetobacterium sp.
GATAGGAAGTTGCCAATCTTAAAAAATGTGCTTCTTTAGCTCAGTTGGTAGAGCGCACGACTGTTAATCGTGTTGTCGCTGGTTCGAGCCCAGCAAGAAGCGCCATTTTTTTATTTTTTGTAAAAAAAATTAAGGAGGGTATTCAAATGGAAAATACAACTGGACAATTTTTTCAAGAAAATTTAAAAAATCAACAGCAAAAAATTAAAAATAGAGTGTTTAAATTAAAGCAAAGACGATTTTCAATGTTTTTTGTAATAGTAGTATTGATGGTTTTAAGTTCAATTAATATGGTTAGTGCAGCTTTTTATATGAAGCCTACAAACATAAAGAAGCACTTTATGTATATATTAATTTTTTTTGTGATATATCTTTTTATTGGTAATGCTAAAAAGATAAAAAGATTAAAATTTTCGTATAAAATTTTAAGTGATAGAAAGGTAAATGGATTTATTTTTTTAACAAGTGTTTTTATTTTATTAGGAATGTATATTGGTGGAAAAATGAACTTGTCATTTATTCCTCAAATAAACGGAGCTTATGGCTGGATAAATTTAGGACCAATTTCTATTCAACCAGCTGAAATTTTAAAATGTGCATTTGTTATAAATATGGCAAATTGCTTGGCGAGAGCAGAAGATAATGATTTGAGCGAAAGTCTGACAATAATGAATGCTTCAATATACTTAGGAATTTATGGGGTATTAATTTTAGCTCAGAAAGATATGGGGACAGCGATTCACTATTTAGCAATTTGGTTATTTATGGTGTTTATGAGTAAATTAAAAGATAAGTGGGTTTTAAGAGTGAGTTGTTTGGGAGGAATAGTAGGTATAGGTGGGCTAGCAGCAGTTTATAAATACGCCAGTGAAGAAGGGGCTTCCTATAAAATAATGAGAATAAAAAGTTATATAGATGGATTATTTTTTGGAAATTATTCTGATGACTACGGTTATCAAGTAAAACAATCCGTTTATGCTTTTGGTAGTGGAGGGTTATTTGGAAAAGGATATGCTAATGGGGTTCAAAAGTATAGTTACCTTCCAGAGATACATACAGATTTTATAATGGCTACTTTTGGGGAAGAGTTTGGAATAATGGGTATGTTTGTGGTTGTTGGGTTATTTTTTGCATTGTATCATTTTATAATGGTAACAGGAAGAGAATGTAAAAATTATTTTGGAAAATACTTAGCACTGGGAATGGGAGCTCAAATAATAACTCAAGTAATAATAAATATATTTGTAGCAGTAGGGTTGTTACCTGTTTTTGGATTACCAATGCCATTTTTTAGTTATGGGGGGAGTGCAATGGTAACAATGGGAATTGCTTTAGGTTTAATTCATAATATGAATATTGAATAAATATATTTTGATTTTTATATGTAAAAATGATATACTTTAATGTAAGAGTATAGAGGATAAATATAGGGTAAGTGGTAAGAGATTAAAGCTAAAAATCTTTAGTTTTAGTTCCTTATTATTTGCTATATTTATCCTCTACCAATTTAGGAGGAGGAGACTTAATGTTCAATGAAGTAAGTTTAAGCTTAGAGATAGGTGGAAGACAGTTAACGTTAAAAACTGGTAAAATAGCAAGACAATCAAACGGAGCTGTGATGGTTCAATATGGAGATACAATTTTACTGAGTACAGTTAATAGAAGCAAAAATGCTAGAGAAGGGATTGATTTTTTTCCTTTAACAGTAGATTATGTAGAAAAGTACTATGCGGCTGGAAAATTTCCAGGAGGATTTAATAAAAGAGAGGCTAGACCATCAACAAATGCAACGTTGATAGCTAGATTAATAGACAGACCAATAAGACCAATGTTCCCAGAAGGATTTCACTATGATGTTCATATTGTAAATACAACTCTTTCATATGATGGAGTATGTACTCCTGATTTTATGGGAATTGTAGGATCATCAATTGCGCTGACAGTATCTGATATTCCATTCATGGGACCAGTGGCTGGAGTGGTAGTGGGAATGATAGATGGAGAGTTTATTTTAAATCCAACACCAGAGCAATTGAAAGTGAGTGAGTTGGATTTATCAGTAGCAGGGAGTATGGATGCTATTAATATGGTTGAAGCAGGAGCAAAAGAGATTGATGAGGAAACAATGTTGAAGGCTATAATGTTTGCTCATGACAATATAAAGAAGTTATGTCAGTTCCAAATGGAGTTTCAAGCTTTAGTAGGTAAAGAGAAAATAGAGTTCCAAGCGCCTGAAGTAATGCCGATAGTTAAAAACTTTATTGATCAAAATGGAGCTACTAAATTAAAAGAGGCTGTTTTAACAACTGGAAAAAAAGCTAGAGAAGAAGCTGTAGATAAGTTGGAAGAAGTTTTATTTGAAGAGTTTGTAAATGTAAATTTTGGTGAAGAAGAGATTCCAGCAGATGTTATAGCAGAATTTGCAAAATATTATCATGACTTGATGAAAGAGCAAGTTAGAGATGCTATTTTATATAATAAGCATAGAGTGGATGGAAGAGCAACAACAGAGATTAGAGACTTGGCAGCGGAAGTAAATGTTTTGCCGATTGTGCATGGATCAGCTTTATTTACAAGAGGAGAAACACAAGCCTTGGTTGTGGCTACTCTAGGAACTAAAGAGGATGAACAATTAATTGATGGATTAGACGAAGAGTATTTCAAAAAATTCTATCTACACTATAATTTCCCACCATATTCAGTTGGAGAAACAGGAAGAATGGGAGCTCCTGGAAGAAGAGAGTTAGGACATGGATCTTTAGCAGAGAGAGCACTTAGCTATGTGATGCCTTCAGTAGAAGATTTTCCGTATACGGTTAGATTAGTTTCGGAGATAACGGAATCTAATGGTTCATCATCTCAAGCATCTATTTGTGGTGGTTCATTGGCATTGATGCACGCAGGAGTACCAATTAAGGAGCACGTAGCTGGAATTGCAATGGGATTGATCAAAAAAAATGATGACTATGTTGTATTAACAGATATAATGGGACTAGAGGACCATTTAGGAGACATGGACTTTAAAGTTGCGGGAACTAAAGTTGGAATAACAGCACTACAAATGGATATGAAAATAGCAGGAATCTCAGAAGATATTATGAGAATAGCTTTAAAACAGGCTTTAGATGCTAGATTACAAATATTGGATTTAATGAATAATACAATATCAAATACAAATGAGTTAGCACCGACTGTTCCGAGAATTCACCAAATGGTAATTCCTAAGGATAAGATAGCAGTTTTAATAGGACCTGGTGGAAAGAATATAAAGGGTATCATAGAAACTACTGGTGCAACTATTGATATTGAAGATGATGGTAGAGTATCTATTTTCTGTAAGGGAATAGAGATTTTGGAAGAAACTATAAAATTAGTAAATGGATATGTTAAAGATGTTGAGGTAGGAGAGGTATATCTGGGAAGAGTAGTAAACATAGCTAAATTTGGAGCATTTATGGAAATATTACCTGGAAAAGAGGGTCTTCTTCATGTGTCAGAGATATCTTTAGAAAGAGTAGCTAATGTTGAAGATGTATTAAAAGTTGGAGACACATTTGAAGTAAAAGTAATTTCTACAGAAAATGGAAAAATTAGTTTGAGTAGAAAGAAATTATTACAGGAAATGACAGCTGAATAATTTTAAAATTAAGGGGGATAACACAGAGGACTTCAACCTCTGTGTTATTTTTCCATATGAGAAACATTAAGGTAATAAAAATGAAGGATGGTAAAAATGAAATTAGGTTTAATAAGTTTAGGGTGTAGCAAAAATTTAGTTGACAGTGAACATTTAATAGGGTTAATGGTGGCTAGAAAAGGTTTTGAGATAACAAATAACTTGGATGAAGCAGAAGTTGTTTTAATAAATACATGTGGATTTATAGGAGATGCCAAAGAAGAATCTATACAGGCAATATTGGAAGTTGCAGAAAAGAAAAAAATGGGAAATCTAAAAAAAATAATTGTTGCGGGATGCCTAGCACAGAGGTATGCTGACGAATTGATAGCAGAAATTCCAGAAATAGATGCTGTAGTGGGAACAGGTGAAATTCATAAGATAGAAGAGATTGTAGATACAATTTTAGAAGATTCTAAGATTGTAAAGTGTGATTCATTTGAATTTTTAGCTGATGCAGGGACAGAAAGAATATTGACGACAAATCCTCACACAGCTTATTTAAAAATAGCCGAAGGGTGTAATAGAAGATGCACATACTGTATTATACCTCAGCTTAGAGGAGAACTGAGAAGTAGAAGAATAGAGGATATTGTGGAGGAAGCAAAAACTTTAGCCGCAAATGGAGTAAGAGAAATAAATTTATTAGCTCAAGAAACAACAGAATATGGAATTGACTTGTATAAGAAAAAAGCTTTGCCAGATTTATTAAAAGAGTTAGTAAAAGTGGGGGGAATTGAGTGGATTAGATGCTATTATATGTTCCCTAATTCATTGACTGATGAATTGATTCAAGTTATAAAAAAGGAACCTAAAATATGCAAGTATTTTGATGTTCCAATTCAACATATTTCTGGAAATATATTACAAAATATGGCTAGAGCGAAATCAGGAGATCATATAAAATCTATTTTAAATAAAATAAGAACCGAAATTCCTGATGCAACAATTAGGACTACTGTAATTGTAGGCTTTCCAGGAGAAACAGAGGGAGATTTTGAAGAGCTAAAAAAGTTTATAAAAGAATTTAAGTTTGATTATGTAGGAGTATTTAAGTACTCTAGAGAAGAAGGAACTGTAGCGTATGATTTAGAGAATCAAGTGCCAGAAGAAATAAAAGAAAAAAGATGGGCAGAGTTAATAAATTTACAAGCTGAAATAGCCGAAGTGAAAAATAGAGCAATGATTGGTAGAATTGTGGAAGTGATGATAGATGGTATTTCTTCAGAGAGTGAGTTTATGCTAGAGGGAAGAACTAGAGGGCAAGCCTTAGATATAGATGGAAAAGTTTTAACAAATGACGGGACTGCAAAGCAAGGAGAAATAGTAAAAGTAAAAATAGAACAAAATTTTGAATATGACTATATAGGTGCAATTGTAGAAAACGAAATAAAATAGTCTTAAAATAAGGAGGAATCAATCTTGAATTTGCCAAATAAACTTACAGCAATTAGATTAATATTAGCAATACCATTTATATATTTTTTACAAGAATCAGCAGGAACTACACATCATACTTTATACAGAATGATAGCTTTTGGTATATTTATTTTTGCATCGCTGACAGATTGGTTGGATGGATATATAGCGAGAAAATATAATTTAATAACTGATTTGGGAAAAATAATGGATCCTTTGGCAGACAAAATACTTGTTATATCAGCATTAGTGATCTTTGTAAAATTAGATTATATTCCAGCGTGGATGTCTATTGTTGTTATAGCGAGAGAATTTTTAATCAGTGGAATAAGAACTATAGCTGCAGCAAAGGGAGAAGTGATTCCAGCAGGAATTTTGGGAAAATATAAAACGACAACTCAAATGATTGTAATTATAATTATGCTGTTCTTTGGATTAGGAAATGCTCCTGAAAAAGAAAGTTTATATAAAACGATATATTATTATATGACATTAATTCCAGTTATTTTAACTATTTGGTCTGGATGGGAATATTCAGTGAAAGCAAAACACTATTTTTTAGGAGAGGAATAAGGAGAAAACATGGGTTTAATTTACAGAATTATAAATTTAGCTTTCGAGATTGCAAACATACTTATATTGATAAGAATACTAATCTCTTGGTTAGCACCATATTCAAGAAATGATTTTACAAATCTTATTTATACTTTAACAGAGCCAATTTTGAAACCTTTTAGAACGTTAATACCGATGGGAAACATTAGAATAGATTTATCGCCAGTATTAGCTTACTTTGCTTTGAAGATTCTAAGATATATTATTTTTTATTTATTATAATAGAATAGAGAAGCCAGTGGCTTCTCTATTTTTTGTAGGAGGAATAAAATGCACGACATAGAAAGTGAATATCATATACCAGTTTTATATTATGAAACATTAGAAAATTTAATAACAGACAGGGATGGCGTATACGTTGATTGTACCTTAGGAGGAGGCGGACACTCTGAAGGTATCTTAAAAGAGATCAGCGAGAAAGGAAAATTGATTTCTATAGATCAAGATGACCAAGCGATAGAGTTTGCTAAAAAAAGACTTGAGAAATATGGGAAAAAATGGTCGGTATATAAAAATAATTTCGAAAATATAGAAACAGTTTTATATATGGCTGGTGTTAATAAGGTTACAGGAATTCTTATGGATATTGGGGTTTCATCAACTCAATTAGATGATCCAGAAAGAGGATTTTCATATAGATACGATACAAAGCTTGATATGAGAATGAATAGAGAGGAAAAATTATCAGCTTATGAAGTTGTTAATAATTACGAAGAGGGAGAATTAGTTAGAATTTTCTTTGAATATGGAGAGGATAGATTTGCTAGAAAGGTAGCTAGATTAATCTGTCAAAAAAGAGAAGAAAAGTTTATTGAGACAACCGGTGAACTTGTTGATATAATAAGAAAAGCCTATCCTCCAAGAAGTGAAAAACACCCTGCTAAAAAAGTTTTTCAAGCCATTAGAATTGAAGTTAATAGAGAGTTAGATGTATTAAAAAATGCGATAACTAAGTCTTTTGATAGTTTAGAAAAGGGAGGGCGTTTAGCAATAATTACATTCCATTCTTTAGAGGATAGAATCGTAAAAAATATGTTTAGAGATTTATGCACAGGATGTAAATGTCCTAAAGAGATTCCAATATGTGTGTGTAATGAAAAACCTAAAGGAAGATTAGTAAATAGGAAGCCGATAACTTCAAGTGAAGATGAATTAAAATTTAACAATAGAGCACATTCAGCTAAATTGAGAATCATTGAAAAATTATAAAAATAGAAGGAGGACCTAATGAAGAGAAAAAAAGTTTTATTGACACTTGTTGGTATAATTTTAATCTGGTCATTTTATGGGTACCTTATAAGAACAATTTCATATTTGGAAAAAAGTAATTTGAAGCTTGAAAGAGAGTTAAGAGAGCTTGAAAAAGAGAGAAGTAAAAGAATATATGAGTATGATTTACTTATGGATTTAAGCAAAATAGAGCAAGAGATGAATAAAGAAAAAAATATGGTTATTTCTGAAAAAATAAATTTCTTTAAAATAGATGATAGCTCTTTTTAAAAATAAAGGAGAGTATTTATGAAGTTGGAAAAAGGACAAATAGTTGAGATAAAAATAGAAAAAATAGTGTATGGTGGAGAAGGATTAGGTTATTATAATAATGAATTTGCTATGTTTGTACCTATGTCTGTGCCAGGAGATACCTTAAAGGTTGAAATAATATCTTTAAAAAAAAGCTATGGAAGAGCTTTGATAAAGGAGATTATAACTCCTGGATCTGATAGAATTAAAAGTTTAAATCATGTAACCTTTGAAGATTTTCAAGGGTGTGATTTTGGAATGTTAGACTACAATGCTCAGTTAAAATATAAAAAAGAGATGGTAGAGGATGTGGTAAGAAGAATAGGAAAAAATAGTGGTGTTTTAATAGAAGAGACTCTGGAATCTCCTGTAGAAAAAAACTATCGAAATAAGGTTATTGAGCCATTTTCTTTCAGTGGAAATAAAATTATAACTGGGTTTTTTAAAAGGAAAAGTCATGATGTATTTCAAGTGGAAGATAATATGTTAAACTCTATACTAGGGAATAAAATAATCACAGAATTAAAAAATCTTTTGAATGAGAATAGAGTGACAGTATATGATGAAAAAAAGCATATAGGGATATTAAGGCACGTTATGGTTAGAACTAATTCTTTTAATGAAGCAATGCTAGTATTAATTATAAATGACATAAAGGTTTCTGAAAAAATTAAAAGTATTTTAAAAAAAATGACAGATAAATTTGAAGAAATCAAATCCGTATATGTGTCATTAAACGATAGAAAGACAAATGTAGCTTTGGGAGATAAAAATATTCTTATATATGGAGAAAAAACAATTAAAGAATATATCGACAATATACATTTTAATATATCGCCAGCATCATTTTTCCAAATTAATTTAGAACAAACTAGAAGATTGTATAGTTTAGCTATAGGTATGTTTGAAAACATAGAAAATAAAAGAATAATAGATGCTTATGCAGGAACAGGAACAATTGGAATGATTTTATCAAAAAAAGCGAAAAAAGTTTATTCTATCGAAATTGTTGAATCAGCTGTAAAGGATGGGATTCAAACAGCAAAAGAGAATAACATAGAAAATATTCAATTCATATGTGGAGATGTGAATAAGGAGTTAGAAAAGTTAGTGGAAATAGAAAAAATAGATTCTATAATTTTAGATCCACCAAGGAAAGGAGTAGACGAAAAAAGCTTAATAGATATATCTAAAGTGGGAATAGAGGAGATTGTGTATATATCTTGTAATCCATCTACCTTTGCTAGAGATATAGAAGTTTTAGAAAAGGAAGGATATAGATTAGTTAGAGTAAAGCCAGTGGATATGTTTCCTCAAACAAGTCACATTGAAGTAGTGGGAAGATTAATTAAAAAATAGGAGGCTTTATGATGAAATTTTTAATATTTGTAGTAATAGCATATGTATTTGGTTCATTTCCTAGTGGTGTTTGGTTAGGTAAGGTGACTAAAAATATCGATATAAGAGAATATGGAAGTAAAAGTTCTGGAGCAACAAATGCTTATAGAATTTTAGGTCCAAAGTATGGTATAATGGTTTTAATGTTGGATGCTTTAAAAGGATATATTCCACTTTATTTGGCAAGTTTATTTGCTATAGGTGGAATATATATTATATTGTTAGGTTTGGTAGCTATATTAGCTCATACTTTTTCATTTTTTATACAATTTAAGGGTGGAAAAGGAGTGGCAACAAGCTTAGGTGTTTTTCTTTTTTTAATGCCAAAAGTTGTGGGGATTTTAATATTAGTATTTATTTTGATAGTGGGAGTCAGTAAGTATATCTCTTTAGGATCAGTTGTGTGTGCTGGGTTATTACCTATTTTAGCATATTTTATGCCTGTGAAAGAGGGAGTTCCTAGAATACCATTGGTAATAATATCTTTAATAGTAGGAATATTTGTAATTTATAAACATAAAGCAAATATCCAAAGACTTATGGATGGAAAGGAAAATAAATTTAATTTAAAGTAAGGAGATAAATTAAATGGAGAAAGTAGTTATAATAGGAGCGGGAAGCTGGGGAACAGCATTAGGAATGGTTTTAGCAAAAAAAGGTTATGAAGTTATAATGTGGGAATATAACAAAGAGATTGCTGAGAAATTAAATCTTGAAAAAGAAAATAAAAGATTGCTTCCAGGGATAAAGTTTCCAGAGAATTTAAAAGTTACATGGGAACTAGATGGACTTTTAACCAATGTTAAATATGTTATTTTTTCTGTACCGTCACAGGTATTAAGAGGAGTAATAGCAAAATTATCACCACAGATTACAGAGGATATGATTTTAATAAATACAGCTAAGGGAATAGAGATTTTGAGTGGAGAGACACTTTCAAATGTTATGAAAGATGAGATAAAAGGTAAATATCACAAAAATATAGTAATTTTATCTGGTCCAACTCATGCAGAAGAAGTAGCTCAAGAGTTACCAACAACAATAGTTGCTGCTGGTGAATTAAATAATGCTAAAAAAGTTCAAGAGCTGTTTAATACTGAAAACTTTAGAGTTTATGTAAGTGAGGATATTGCTGGTGTTGAACTGGGAGGAGCTGTAAAAAATTGTTTAGCAATAGGAGCTGGAATAGCGGATGGACTAGGCTATGGAGATAATGCTAAAGCGGCTTTGGTAACAAGAGGAATTGCGGAGATGATAAGATTCGGTAAGGTTATGGGAGCTGATGAAAGAACATTTTCAGGACTAACTGGGATTGGGGACCTAGTTGTGACGTGTGCTAGTCAACATAGTAGAAATAGGTATGTTGGAGAGAGACTTGGCAAGGGAGAAAAAATAGAAGATATATTGAATAGTATGCTTATGGTTGCTGAAGGAGTCCCTACAGTTAAAGCTGTATATACTAAGAAATCAGAGTTGGGAATAAGTATGCCAATAGTTGAAGCAATTTATGAAATAATATACGAGGGAGCAGATACAAAAGAAAAGGTTAAAGAATTGATGACAAGAGAGTTAAAAGAGGAGTTTTACTAAAAAATAATTTACAAATAAATAATCAAATAGCAACACGGAGATTCAAAATAGAAAAAGATAACTAATGAGGGTATGGGGTGTGTATGACAGAAAAAGATTTAGTTTCGTTTTATCTAGATGATATTAAAGAGTATGAAGTGTTAGGAAAAGATGAAGAGATATCACTTTTGAGAAGAGCAAAAAATGGTGATATCGAAGCAAGAGAAAGATTAATTTTATGTAATTTAAGATTAGTGGTTAATGTAGCTAAAAAATATGGTAGTAAAGGTATGAGTTTCATAGACTTAATCAGCGAAGGAAATTTTGGATTGATTCATGCAATTGAAAAATTTGACGTAGAAAAAGGATATCGGTTTTCGACCTATGCTGTTTGGTGGATTAAGCAAGCTATAAGTAAGGCTATAATAAGCAAAGGGAGAGAGATAAGGATACCATCTTACAAGCATGATCTGTTGAATAAAATAAATAAATTTATAATGGATACAGTTATGCTAAAAGGTGATTATCCAAGCATATGTGAGATATCGGATGGCTTAAATATAAACTTAGAAAAAGTTCAAGATTTGATGATGGAGTTTCAAGAAACAATATCTCTTAGTTCTCCAATAGGAGAGGACATATGTCTGGAGGATACCATAGCGAGTGAAATGCATAATGATTTAGAGGATAATTTAATTCGAGAGATGAGCATGGCTCAGATAAAAGAGATATTGAATAAATTAAATGATAGAGAAAAGCAGATATTAAAGCTTAGATTTGGATTTGATGGAAATCAAATTCATACTTTAGAAGATATAGGTCAAAATTTTAGCATAACAAGGGAAAGAGTAAGACAGATTGAACAAAAAACATTAGAAAAATTAAGAATACGTTATAGTGACTTACTAAAAGGAAACTATTACTATTAAAAGCAAGGAGGTTAAATTGATTTTAAAAGTTAATAGATTAGAATTTCTAAAAAAAATAAAGATAGTAGAAAAAGCGATTAATGAGAATAAAATTAGACCAATAATCTCTTATGTTTACATGGAAACAAGAGGAAGTAAATTATGGTTTTGTGGAACGAATTTAGAACTGACAATATCAACACACATGGAATGTGATGTAATAGCGGAAGGGAAGGCTGTTTTTCAACATAATTTAGTAGAAGAGTATTTAAAAGAAATTAGAGATGAAGAGATTACTTTAAATATAAAAGAGGATGTTCTAACAATAGAAACAGTGGATTCAGCTTCGGAGTTTATCTTAATGAATGCTGAAGAGTTCCCTAAAATTCAAGAATTAGAATTAGAAGATAAAGAGTTTGAATTCAAATTAAAGAAATTAGAGTTGGCTGATTATTTTGATAAAGTGAAGTTTTCAGCCTCAATGTCTAGTGATAATTTATCAATAAATTGTATAAGAGTAGAGATTGAAAATAATAAAATTAAATTTATATCTACAGATACGTATCGATTAACATATTTAGAACATTTTTACTTAGAAAGTGAAGGTACTTTCAAAGTGAGCATTCCAATAAATACAATAGATGCAATGTCTAAGTTATTAAGAAACGGGAATGAAGAGGAAATTGAGTTTACACAGAAAAATAAGCAACTATATTTTAAATTAGGAAATATATCAATAGTGAGTAGAGTTATAGATTTGCCATTTCCAAATTATAAAACAATACTAGAGGCTAGCGGATATAATAAAAAATTACAGATAGATAGAGTTGAATTCGAAAAAATGTTAAAAAGAATTCAGATTTTTGTAAAAAATAATTCAGAATCAAAATTTGGAGCAATATTTACCTTATCTGGCGATAGGATTGAAATCGAAGGAGTAGGAGAGATTGCAAAGGCTAAAGAAGTTACAAAAGTAAATTATGAAGGAGATAATCTAAAAATTTCTTTAAATGTGAAGTTCTTATTGGAATTTGTTCAATCAAGTGATAGAGATATTATTACATTGGAATTTACAACACCTAATAGTGCTGTAAGAACAAGAAATATAGAAGAAGATAATTATACTTATATAGTGATGCCTTTAGCTTTGAAAGACTAGATTATAAAAACTAGCTTGCAGGGTGAGCTAGTTTTTATTTTGCAAAGATAAATTCTTTGTGGTATAATTTGGATAATATTTTTTCATTTAAGGAGAAATAATGAGCAAATTTTATATACTAAAATTTATATATGAACTTCAGTATTTCAAATATTTACTACTAGAATATATAATAAAAAATCCATATGATAATAATAGTGCAAAAAAATTTATAGATTTTAATAATAGAAGAGTATTAAAAAAAATAAGTAAAAAAAATATAAAAAAAATAGCAATACTATTACCTCATTGCATACAAAAATATGAATGTAATTTAAAAATAACAAATAATATTGAAAATTGTAAAATGTGTGGATTATGTGATATATCTGAGATTTTGAAATTGAAAGAGGAGTTTAAACATATTGGTATAAAGGTAGCTACTGGTGGAACGTTAGCTAGATTATATTTAAAAGAAGAAAAGCCCAGTTTGGTGATTGCGATAGCGTGTAAGAGAGATTTAACTTCTGGAATTAGAGATGCATTTCCAATACCAGTTTATGGGATTTTTAATAGAATTGTAAATACAGCGTGTAAAGACACAAGGGTAGCTGTGGATGAGATAAGAAAGGTATTGAGAGAGGTGGGAACAACGTGAGAAAATTAAAACTATTTATTGCCGGACTTTTAATATGTTCTGGATTAATTGCCTCAGAGAAAGAGGACATTAAATTTTTGGATGAATTATTTATTCAAAAAAAATACTCAATGGCACTTCAAGAGTCTAACAATTTTATAACAAAATATCCACGTTCTAAATATATAAAAAATATAAAAATAAGAATGGGACAAGTTTATTATGTAGAAGGAAGATATCAAGAGGCAATAAATACTTTAAATGCATGTTTAAAAGATTTAAAATTGAACCAAAGTGAAAGCAATAATATCTATCTATATTTAACTAAATCTTATGTAGGTTTAAAAGATTTTGATACTGCATCTAAAGCAGCAAATTTAATAGTTAAAACGAGTTCAGAAGGAAAAAATGACTATGAAGAGGCTTTATTATCAATAGGAAAAGGGTATATCGATAATAAAGATTATGTAAGAGCACAAAAAGAACTATCAAATGCTCTCAGTGTTCAGGGGAAGAATTATGAAGATATCGTACTGAACCTTGCTTTAGCGGCATATAATAACTCTCAATATATAAAAACAATAGTTTACTTAGATGAGTATTATAAGGGAACAAAGGTTGGTACAAATAAAGACTTAGTGAACTATCTATACGGTTCATCTTACTATAAAACAAATGAATCATTAAAAGCTTTAGATTACTTTAAAAAAGTAAGAAATAGTAGTGTCAGTTCAGAGTATAAAACCTTATCAGTTTTAACAATGATAGAAATTTATTTAAAGCAGGGAAATGCTAAAGAAGCTGAAAGTATATTGTCTAGTTTGTCATCAGAACAAAAGCTTTATAACACAGCTTTGAAAAGTTTTGGAGATTTTTATTTGGTTAGAGGTGCAAATGAAGTTGCACTATCCTATTACAATAAAATAACAAATAAAGATATAGATGTATGGTATGGAATAGCTTTAGCCCAATACAGATTGAAAGACTATAAAAATTCATTAGAAAATTTTAGAAAATTATATCCAACAAAATATAAAAATGAGAGTATATATTACCAATTATCAATTGAATATCTAAATAAAAATTATAAATGGGTGTTAAATAATAGAAATTTAGTTGTGGGGTTAAATTTGAGTAGAGAAGAAGAAATTGCTATAAATAATTTGGTAGGGACATCAGCTTTTGAAGAAAACGATTTTAAGATAGCGGAAGAGTACTATGCTAAAAATTATAATATATCACCAAATAAAGAATCACTTTATAAAATGATTGTGACTTTGAGCAAGATAAAGGATAGAACAAAGTTAAATAATTTAATAAAAGAATATAATACAAAATATCCAAATGATCAAGAATATAAGAAAAATATAACTATAATAACAGCAGATAACCTATTAGCGGAAGGAAAAGGGGAGCAAGCTATAAATCTTTATGAGAATTATTTAGCGACAAATAGAGATTCAGAGATTGTATCTAACTTAATAGAATTGATGATTTCTCAAAAAAGATATACTGATGTAATGCATTATTTAAGTATTCAAGATGCTTCTTTAGAAAATACTTATCAAAAAGGAATTGCCACTATGGGAATGGGAAAATATGATGAAGCTGAAATGTATTTTAACCAAATTGTAGATAGTGGGGAGAATGTTGATAAGTCTCTTTATGAAAAGTCAAAATACAATATAATAAAAAATTATTTTTTATGGGAAAAGTATTCAGATGTAATAAATTCAGGAGAGGCTTATATAGCAGGGGATAATCTGTATGCATTGGAAGATGTAGTGGATAAAGTTGCAATCAGTTATTTTAGGCTTGATAATCCAGAGAAAGCGAGAGAATATTTTGAAAAGTTAAAATTAGTTTCAAATTTAGGAGATTATGCACAATTTCAAATAGGAGAAACTTATTATAGTGAAAAGAGATATAAAGATGCTATTGATGCATATAAAATAAGTGCACAAGATTCAAAAAATCCAGAATATAGAGAAAAAGGACTATATTGGGAAATTTCATCTTTATATTTACTAAAAGATACAAATGAATTTGATAGTAAAAGCAAAGAGTTTTTAAATCTATATCCAAATTCAAAACTAAAAGATAATATTCTTTTAATGGAGGGAGAGTTGTATGGTCTCCAAGGAAACAATACAAATAGTTTAAAAACTTATGAAAAACTATATGGTGAAACAAAAGATGATGTTTTAAAAGAAAAATCTCTTATAAAAATAATAGAACTGTCGGAAAATACAAAAAATATTCAAAAAGAGTTAGAATGGATAAATAAAATCACTAATGACGATAAAAAAAGTTACTATATGGCAAAACATCTTCAAAGAGAACAAAAATTAGATGATGCAAAAATTGAGTTTGAAAAGTTGGTGTTAACTAATGACTATAAAGATTTTGGAGCACTTGGATTAGGGGATTATTACTATTCTAAGAAGGAGTTTCCAAAGGCAAAAGAATATTATGAAAGTGTATTAGCTTTAGATAATAGCGCATATAAAGACAAAGCGTTATATCAAACAGCTAATATAGAAAAAGATACCGGACTTACGAAAGAAGCAATAAGAAATTATACAAAGTTGTATGTATTATACCCTACAAGTGAGTATGCTTTAGAGTCAAAAATAAGATCAGCAGAAGGTTATGAGACTTTAAATAATTTTAAGGATGCTATAGCACAGTATGACGAATTATTGAAAACTGAGAGCAAAAATAAAGATTATTTCTTGGAAAAATTGATATTTTTAAATTTAAAAATTGAAAAAAAAGATCTAGCAAAAGAGTATTATGAGCAGTTAAGGAAAGAGAATTTAAAGCTTTCTGAAAAATATAAAGATTTTTTTAACGGAGGAGAGAACATATGAAAAAATTAGTTGTTACAAGTTTAATGATTTTATCTTTGGGGATTTTTGCTAATGAGGATGTTGTTATTGATAAACAGGTAACTGGTGTAAATAAAGAGCAGCTAGAAAATTATCCAAAAGAAAGTAATGTACAATTGGAAAAAAAGGTTATAAAGATTGATGATAAAAATATAACAGCTGATAAGTTTAAAGATCAAAAACAAGTTATTCAAATAAATGAAACAAATGATTCTATGAATAAAAGTTTAACTGAAACTGATAGTGGAACTCCAATTTGGAAGTATATAATAGGAGTAGTTGCATTAGTTACATTAGGTATAGCATTATAAAAATTACAATATAAAAGATTAGGAGGTCTATAGAATGTACTGGTTAGTTAATGGTGGAATACTTATGTACTTTATAGTATTTATGTCAATATTAGGATTATATGTGATAATAGAGAGGGCAATTTATTTTAAAGTCAATGAAAATATAGATATGTCTAGAATAAGGCCTATATTACGTAGTGCAATTGAAAAAAATGATATTAAGGGAGCAATTACAACTTTAGGTAATCAAAAAAGTTCAACAGCAAAGGTTATAAAAGAAGTTTTAATCTATTGGTATAAAACAAGAAGTACAAATGTAGAAACTTTAGAAGAAAAAGCTAGAGAGGTTGCTTTAGCTCAAGTTCCAAAGTTAGAAAGAAATATGTGGCTTTTATCGGTTGTTGCCTATACAACACCGCTAATTGGTTTGTTAGGGACAGTTACAGGTATGATAAAGGCTTTCCAAGCTGTATCATTACACGGTACAGGAGATGCGTCTGTATTGGCAGGTGGTATATCTCAAGCTCTATTGACAACTGCAGGTGGATTATTTGTAGCGATTCCAGCAATTATTTTTTATAATTATTTTAATAAAAAAATTGACGATCAAATTAATGATATGGAAAAAGGTAGTGCAGAGTTAATAAACTACTTCAGAAAATAAAGGAGGGGGAGCATGAAACTTAATAGAATTAAAAGAAGATCAGGTAATTCTTTAATACTTGAATTAACTCCCTTAATAGACGTAGTGTTTCTACTATTAATATTCTTTTTAGTTGCTACAACTTTTGAAGATGTTAACAGTGGTATAAAGATAGATTTACCTACATCTACGGTAAAAAGTACTAAGCCAGTTAATGAGCTACAAGTTATTGTAACTAAAGATAAAGAGTTTTTTATAAGTTATAAAGATAAAGGTAAAAGTAAGAGGGAAAAAGTAAGTGTTAAAGATTTAAAAGAGGAATTAGCAAAGAGACTTATTGAATCAGAAGATAAAAATGTTATCATTAGTGCTGATAAAAGTGTTAATCATGGTATAATTGTGGATACGATGACGGCGGCTAAAGAGGCAGGAGCTATTTCTTTAGATATAGATACAGCTTCGCCTGGAAAGTAGGTGCAGATCTATGAATAGACAAAATAATGATTTAAAAATATTTATAGCATCAGTAGTTATAAACCTTCTTATTTTATTTTTAATTCCTGGATTTAAAATAGATGAAATAGTTGATAAAAAATTAAAAGTTGGTTTGGTGAGCCTTGAAACAAATACTAAAAAAATAACAACAAAACCAGAACCTAAAAAACAAGTCACTCCTGTGAAAGAGGAAAAAAAGGAAGAGAAAAAGATTGTAAAAAAAGAGGAAGTAAAACCAGTAGAGCAAAAGCAAATACCAAAGGAAACTAAAAAATTATCATTGGATGATTTAGCAAAAAGTATTTCTAAAAGAGAAACTGAGTTTTTAGCTATTGATAAACCTTCAGTTAGAGAGATAGATAGTGATTTAAAAAACGAATTATTAAATAAAAAAGAGTTACAAGAAGCTGAGAAAAAAAACTTAGTGAATCCAGTAAAAGATATAACAATTTCAAAAGACGATATAGTTTTAGATAAAACAATAGATTCTCAGTTAGCCGATAATACTAAAAACTTACCTTTTCAAGGAGAGGAAGAGGAGGAGTTTGGTTTCAAAACTATGGTAGAAAAAAATGGGGTTGATGGACTTCCTAGTGGATATAGATTGGGCGTGGAAGATGGAGATGTTGTTGCTAAATGGGACCAAGCAAATAGAGAGCCTAGATACCCTGAAGCTGCTCAATTGAGAGGGATGCAAGGAAAAGTATTGTTAAAAATACAGATAGATGAGACAGGGAAAGTTGCGTCAGTATTTATAGAAAAGGGTAGTGGAGTTCCAGAAATAAATATGGCTATAGAGGAGATTGCGAGAACTTGGAAAATCTATTTAACAAAAAATGGATTGAATATAAAAGGAAATGTTAATTTAGAGTACAGCTTTAAACTTTTGGGAACGTCATAACTAGAAGTAAAAATTAGAGGATGGTGAAGAGATTTGACTCTTTTAGGATTTAGATTAGAAAATGAATTAAAAGATGAGTTAGAAAGTAATTTTGAAAATGAGTTAAGATTTGCAGAAAATATAACTTCTTTTATGGAACTATTAAAAGAAAGAAAGTATGAAGCGGTTGTGATAGATGAAACAAATTTACAACAAGACGCTCTAGTAAATCTTGTAAAAAAAATTACGGAAACACATAAAAGATCAGTAATTATAATAATGGGAGAAACTTCAAATTTAAAGTTAGTTGCAGGTGTAATAAAAGCTGGGGCTTATGATTATATTTTGAAGCCAATCAGTCCAAAAGATGTTAATAAAATCTTGGAAAAAGCAGTGAAAGACCATAAACTTTTAGCTGAAAGAGTAGATAGAAATAAAAATACGGGGGATAAGTTAATAGGTCAAACAAAAGAGATTGTAGAAGTATATAAGATGATAGGAAGGGTTTCTAATAGTAGAATTCCAGTTTTAGTGGTTGGAGAGAAAGGAACTGGGAAAAGCAGTGTGGCAACAGCGATTCATCAATTCAGTGACTGGTCTACAAAACCATTTTTATCCGTAAATTGTACATCTTTTCAAAATAATCTTTTAGAAAGAAAGCTGTTTGGTTATGAAAAAGGGGCTTTTGAAGGAGCAGCATTTTTACAAATAGGAGATTTGGAAAAAGCAAATGGAGGAACATTGCATTTAGGAAATATAGAATCTTTAAGTTTAGATATGCAATCAAAGATTTTATATTTATTGCAAGAGGGTGAGTTTTTCAGAATGGGTGGATCGGAGCCTATCGAGATGGATATAAGAATAGTAGCTACTACAAGCGAAAATTTAGAGGAGTTAATAAATAAAAAGCTATTTATTGATGAGCTATATAATAAGCTAAAGATTCTAGAAATCAATATCCCACCTCTAAGAGACAGAAAAGATGATATTCCTTTTATAATAGATCACTACTTGTCTAGTTGCAATGAGGAACTACATAAATCTGTAAAAGGTGTGAGCAAGCCAGCATTAAAAAAAATAATGAGATATGATTGGCCAGGAAATGTAAATGAATTGAAGAATGCTATAAAATCAGCAGTGGCTCTTTGTAGAGGAAGTTCTATACTGATTGAAGAGCTTCCGGGAAATGTAACAGGGAATAAAATTTCCAAAAGAAAAGGTGATAATCAAAGTTGGATATTGACTGATTGGATAGAAGGGGAACTTTTGGGCCTAAAAAATAATAAACAAAATAACTACTATGGAATAATAATATCTAAAGTTGAAAAAGAGGTAATACGTCAAGTTTTAGAGATAACAAGTGGTAAGAAAGTTGAGACAGCCGAATTGCTTGGGATAACAAGAAATACATTGAGAACGAAGATGAATAACTATGGTTTAGAGTAGGTCTTTAGACTTTAGGAGGAAAAATGCACGTAACATTATATAGAAAATATAGACCTAAGGGATTTGAAGAGATTGCGGGAGAAGAGGAGATTGTACAGACCTTGAAAAACTCTCTAAAATCTAATAGATTAGCACATGCTTATTTATTCACAGGACCTCGTGGTGTAGGAAAAACGTCGATAGCTAGACTTATGGCAAAGGGGCTAAATTGTTTAACGAATGGTATAACAGATACTCCTTGTAACGTATGTGAAAACTGTAAAGAAATTTCAATAGGAAACTTTTTAGACTTAATAGAAATAGATGCGGCTTCAAATAGAGGAATTGATGAGATAAGGCAATTAAAAGAAAAGATAAATTATAGCCCTACAAAAGGAAGAAAAAAAGTTTACATAATAGATGAAGTTCATATGTTAACTAAAGAAGCTTTTAATGCTCTTTTAAAAACTTTAGAGGAGCCACCTGAGCACGTTTTATTTATTTTAGCTACAACAGAACCTGATAAAATTTTACCCACTATTATTTCAAGATGCCAAAGATATGATTTTAAAAGTGTTAACTATAGAGATATGAGGAAAAAATTATTGTATATAGTAGATAATGAAGGATATAAAATAGATGAGGCCAGTTTAGTAGCTATTTATGAAGCTTCTGGTGGAAGTATGAGGGATGCTATATCAATTCTTGAAAGACTTATGATAAATACAGAAGAAAAGAGCATCATAATTGAGAAAACTGAGGATGTATTAGGAATAACACCTTTAAAAACTATAGATTTATTTATAGAAGTTGTAGAAACTAAAAACCGATTTCAAGGAGTTGAACTTTTAGAGGATATATGGAAAAACTCTATAGATATAGAGTTATTCTTTAAAGATTTAGCAAAAAGGGTTAAAGATAGAGTTGTTAAAGGTGACTTAGGGACGGAAAGAGGTTTAGAAATAATTGATACGGTCTATGACATTTTATCAAGATTTCGTTATGAAGAAGATAAGCGACTAATTGGATATGTTATCTTAAATAGATTAACGGAAAAACGAGAAAAAGAGATTGTAGTTGAAAAGATTATAGAAAAAGTTCAAGAGATAGATAAAAGTACAGTTGATATTTTAGAAGGTGAAATGGTTCTAGACAGCACATCTAAAATAACTTATGATGAAGTGAAAAAATCTTGGGATAGAATAGTAGAAGAATCAAAAAAAGTGAAGATGACTTTTGGAGCATTTTTAATTAAAGCTTATTTCAAAGATTTTTCTAACAATACTTTAATAATTGGATTTTCAGAAGATCAGAGGTTCGCAAAAAATATGATGGAAACGGAACCTTATAGAAGTTTATTTTTAGATGTAGCAAGAAAAGTTCTTAAATCAAGAATTATGATAAAATATGAGTTAAAAGAGGTTAATAAAAATAAAGATAGAGTAGAGAATGAGGATTTTTCTAAAAAAATAATAGATTTTTTTGGTGGAGAAATAATATAGCTTAACAAAACTCTACCTTTATGGTATAATTACCCTGATAAAGTTTTAGGAGGATTAATGTTTTTAATAACAGGAATAATAATAGCAGCATTGTTTTTAGTTTCAACTTCAATGCCATTTCTAAGTTGGGTTTTACCATATTATAAAATTAAAAAATTAGAAAAAGCGGATTTGAAAACTAAAATTATAGTCAATATAGTTGCTTTAGCTGCTATAGGTTGGATAGATATACACTTTCTAGTTACTTATGTTGGAGTTTTTATTTCAATAGAAATTTTTTATTATATACTAAAAAAATATGGTAAAAATATTCAGTATTTTGATAAAATTTTTATAATAAGCTTATTGATTGGAACTGGAATTTGTATATATATATATTTTAATAGAGTAACTTTAAATGCAGGGTTTGAACAATTAAAAAATTTATATTTACAGAAAACAACATTCAGTCAATATGAAGTAGATATGGCATTTAAGTATATTAAAAATAATTTTACCTATTTAGTATTTGCGTATTTGAATATGACGGTATTTTTAGTATATTACTTTTTACATAAAGAAGATTTTTTTGGATGGGAAGTATCATATTTATGGTTAATTCCTTATATATGCATATTTTTCATAGGAAAATATACTTCTTTTGGAGGAAATTTAGTAACTAATATATTAGAAGTATTAAAAATTGTTTATATAATGTATTTTATGAAGATAGTTGCAAATATTTTATACGAAAAAGTAAAAAAGCAATCGTTATGTTTTGTGATTGGAGTATTCTTAGGATTAATATCTCCAGAGTTTGCATTTATTTTTGGAGCATTAGCTAGTGGAATAAAAATCAAAATAGTAAAATCATAAATAATTAGGAGGAGTTTTTATGTCAAAAATACAAGTAATTTTAACAGCGGATGTGGCAGGGCAAGGAAGAAAAGGGGAGATTGTTACTGTTTCTGAGGGATATGCAAAAAACTTCCTATTGAAAAATAATAAAGGAATTATAGCAACTCCAGAGGAACTGAAAAAGATAGAGAACAAAAAAGTTAGAGATGCTAAGAAAGCTGAAGAAGATAAAAAGAAAGCAATAGAAGTAAAAGCACTATTAGAAAGCAAAAAGTTATCGGTAGTTGGAAAGATAGGCGATAATGGGAAATTATTTGGAGCAATAACAAATAAGGAAATTTCTTCTGAATTAAAAAAAGAGTTTGGATTAGATATAGATAGAAAAAAAATAGAGTGCACTATTAAGAGCTTAGGAGAACATAAAGTGATTGTTAAATTACATACAGATGTAAAAGCTGAGGTTTTAGTGGTTATAAAAGGATAGTGAAATATGGAAGATATAGAAAAACTTAGAAAAATTCCAAGCAGCCTAGAGGCTGAAAGGTCAGTTCTAGGTGGTATTTTTTTGAAATCAGACATTTTTAGTGAGGTAATAGAGATTATTACCGCAAGTGATTTTTATAAAATGGCGCATAAACTAATTTTTGAAGTTATGCAGGAAGTATATGGCTCTGGAGAGTCGATAGATCCAATAATAGTTATGGATCGATTAAAAAGAAAAGATAAATTTGATGATATTGGTGGAGAAGCTATATTTTATGAGATTATAGAAGAAGTGCCGACGGCAGCAAACATCTTGACATACGCAAGAATCATAAAAGAAAAAGCAACCTTAAGAAAATTAGGTGATATTGGTACTAAAATAGTAGAGATGACTTATGAAGGATATGAGGATGTGGATACTATATTAGATAGAGCTGAAGGAATGATATTTAAAGTTGCTGAGAGTAAAGAGTCAAAAGATATTGTTAGTTTAAAGGAAGTTGTGACAAATGAATTTGAAAGATTGGAACAGCTTTTACAAAACAAAGGGGTAACAACTGGAATTTCGAGTGGTTTTAAACATTTTGATGAAATGACAAGTGGATTTCATCCCTCAGATTTAGTAATTTTAGCGGCTAGACCGTCTATGGGAAAAACAGCTTTCGCCTTAAACTTAGCTTTAAATGCAGCTATGAAAGCTGAAAAAGGAGTTCTGGTATTCAGTTTAGAGATGTCCAGCTCACAATTATTACAAAGGCTTTTAGCCATAGAGGCTGGTATAGGATTACAAAAAATTAGAAATGGATTTCTAGGTGAAGATGATTGGGGAAAATTGGGAATTGCTAGTGGTAAATTAGCAAATGCTGAAATAAATATAGCTGATGTTCCCAATGTAAATGTTTTAGAAATTAGATCTATAGCTAGAAGATTAAAAGCTGCTGGAAAATTGGATATGATTTTAATTGATTATTTACAGCTTATAAAAGGAACAAGTGGAAAATCTGATAATAGGCAGCAAGAAATCTCAGATATCTCGAGGTCATTAAAAGGGATAGCTAGAGAGTTAGATATACCGATAATTGCATTATCACAGCTTTCTCGTGCGCCAGAGCAAAGAGCTGATAGAAGACCAATGCTATCAGACTTGAGAGAATCAGGAGCAATTGAGCAAGATGCTGATATGGTTGTATTTTTATATAGAGATGATTATTATAATGATGAATCAGAACAAAAAGGTATAACAGAAGTTATCATAGGAAAACAAAGAAATGGACCAGTTGGGACTGTGAACTTGAAATTCTTCCATGAAATTACTAAGTTTGGAGACTATACAACTAAGGTCGAATAGAAAGGTGAGAAAAAAGATGAAAAGAGCAGAATTATTAGCTCCAGCAGGAAATATGGAAAAGTTAAAAATGGCTTTTCATTATGGAGCGGATGCAGTATTCTTGGGTGGAAAAATGTTTAACCTAAGAGCTGGAAGTCATAACTTTAATGATGAGGAGTTGAAAGAGGCAGTTGAATATGCACATTCAATGGGAAAAAGAGTATACGTGGCTCTTAATATAATACCTCATAATAATGAATTAGAGCTATTACCAGATTATGTAAAATATTTGGAAGAAATAGGAGTGGATGGAGTAATTGTTGCAGATTTAGGAGTATTCCAAGTTGTGAAAGAGCATACGAATTTGAATATAAGTGTGAGTACTCAAGCAAGTAACACGAATTGGCGTTCAGTAAAAATGTGGAAAGATTTAGGAGCTAAAAGAGTAGTTTTAGCAAGAGAGATTTCTTTGGACAATATTGCCGAAATAAGAGCCAAAGTGCCAGATATAGAGTTGGAAGTATTTGTTCACGGTGCTATGTGTATGTCAATTTCAGGAAGATGTCTATTGAGTAATTATATGACTGGTAGAGATGCAAATAGAGGCGATTGTGCTCAATCATGTAGATGGAAATATAATTTAGTTGAGGAGACAAGACCAAATGAATATATGCCTGTTTATGAAGATGAAAGAGGAACTTATATATTCAACTCAAAAGATTTATGTACAATAGAAATCATAGATAAAATTCTCGATTTAGGGGTGGACTCCTTAAAAATTGAGGGAAGAATGAAGGGAATTTATTATGTTTCGAATGCTGTAAAAGTATATAAAGAGGCTATAAATAAATATTATGCTGGAGAATATGAATATGATCCAACTTGGATGGAAGAGATTCAATCAACTTCGAATAGATCATATACACAAGGATTTTATCATGGACAACCGGGAGCGGAAGCTAACAATTATAATGATAGAAATTCCTATAGCCAGACACATCAATTAGTAGCCAAAATAGAGGAAAAAATTAATGAAAATGAGTATATTTTAGGAATTAGAAATAGGGTTTTAACTGGAGAGTCTTTAGAGGTTATAACCACTTCAGGAAAGCCTAGAGTGATAGTGAT
>NZ_CDRRQU010000037.1:0-24648 GCF_977044495.1 Cetobacterium sp.
AACCTCTGTCGTTGGAATTTTAATGCTTATTATGCACTTAATTGGAGTCATGGGCGTCGCTATTCTTCCGGGGATAACTATTGGAGATAAAATTATTCCAACTCTAGCTATTTCAAAGCTACATCCCATCTTAGCAGGTGTTTTCATTGGTGGACCTCTTGCAGCTATTATGTCCACAGTTGATTCATTTTTAATTCTGTCGTCTGCCACTATCGTTAAAGATTTATATATTAATTATATAAATCCAAACCCCGGAGATAACAAAATTAAAAAACTTTCGCTATTTACTTCACTATTTATAGGTGTAATTGTTTTTCTTCTATCTCTTGATCCTCCTGATCTTTTGGTCTGGATAAATCTTTTTGCTCTTGCAGGTCAAGAAGCAGCCTTCTTCTGTCCTATTGTTATGGGGCTGTATTGGAAAAGAGCTAACGCTCTTGGAGCTATGTCCTCCATGATTTTCGGAGTAGCTTCATACGTCTACTTTTCTGTTTTCAAAATTACCTTTTCTGGTCTTCACCAAATTGTACCAGTTATTGTTATGAGTTTAATAGTTTTTATTTTAGGTTCTTATTTAGGAGAGAAACCTGATGATGAAACTATCGATATTTTTTTCAATCTTTGATAAAAGCTCAAGTAATCTTATTATTTACTTTGATATTTTTTCATTTTTTATATATAATCTAAATAAAGAATTGAACGGTTACGGAGGATGCTTATGAAAAGTTTTTTAGAAGGTGTTATTAATAGAAACAAATATATGTGCGAACTAGGAAAAGTTGCTGACTACATTCCAGGGTTGTCAACTGCCAATAAAAGTCATCTAGGAATATGTATAATAGATACATCTGGTGAAATCGTTATAGCTGGGGATGCTGATATAAAATTCACTCTTCAAAGTATTTCAAAACCTCTAACTTTGATGTTAGCTTTGCTTGATAGAGGAGAAAAATACGTTTTCTCTAAAGTAGGTATGGAACCTAGCGGTGATGCCTTTAACTCCATTAGAAAATTAGAGACCGGTCGAATGAGGAAACCCTTTAATCCTATGATTAATGCCGGTGCTATCGAAGTATGCTCTATGATAAAAGGAAAAGATAGTTCTGAAAAATTTGAAAGAGTTCTCAATTTTATTAGATTGATATCTGAAAATAATAATTTGAAAGTCAATGAAGACATCTATAGCGGTGAAAAGGAAACTGGAAATAAAAACCGTTCTATGGCCTACTTTCTAAAAGGTGAAGGACTTATAACTGGAGATGTAGAAGATGTTTTAGATATCTATTTCAAACAATGCTCTATCGAAGTTACTGCCATTGATCTAGCTAAAATTGGATTATTTTTAGCTAGAGGAGGTGTTTTAAAAAATGGAGATAGAATCGTTAGCGAACACATAGCTACCATTGCTAAAACACTTATGACAACTTGTGGAATGTATGATGGTTCAGGTGAGTTTGCTATAAAGGTTGGTATTCCTTCTAAATCTGGTGTCGGAGGCGGTATTTTATCTGTAATTCCCGGCAAAATGGGTGTTGGCATCTTCGGTCCATCTTTAGACCTTAAGGGGAATTCTATAGGTGGTATAGCTGTTCTTGAAGAGATTGCAGAAAATTTTAAATTTAGTATCTTTAATTAAAAGGAGTTACTATGTTTAAATATTTTGATCATAAAGTTATAAAAACGGCTCTGGCTTCTTTCTTATCCTACTATCTTGCAGATTATTTTGGAATAAAATATGGTCTTACTGCAAGTATTATTGCCATTATTTCTATTCAAGCAACTAAAAGTGATAGTATAAAAATCACAATTGAGCGTTTCTTTGCGGTTATTCTAGGAATGTCTCTTTTTATTTTGTTATCATTTTTTTTAGGATACCATTACATTACTTTAGGAATATTTATTTTACTTTTTATGCCTTTATGTATTAAATTCAAGATTGTACAAGGATTCTTGGTTACAACTGTATTAGCAACACATATTTTAAGCGAAAAATCAGTATCTTTAGATTTTTTATTGAATGAATTTTATGTCTTAATTTTAGGTTTGTCCGTAGGAAATATTTTAAACCTTTATATGCCTACAAACTCTAAAAACATTGATTTAGTCAAGCTAAAAGTTGACTTGATTCTAAAACAAATTCTTTCCGATATCTCTGAAAGCTTAAAATGTAGTTGTGTATCTGTAAATGAGGATAAAAATTTCAAATCTTTAAAAGCTACTATCGAAGAGGGAAGAAAGTTTTCTTTATTGGATTACGACAACTCTCTATTTGATAAATGTAATGAAAATCTAAATTTTTTCTCTATGAGAAGAAGACAATATAGGATTTTAACTAGAATGAGGACGTGTTTTAAAAGATTATATATTACACATGAATACAGCCTTATTATTGCTGACTTTGTAGCTAAAGTTTCAGACAATGTTGAGATTGATAAAAAAACTACTCCATTAATCAAAGAACATAAAGAGTTGAAAGAACTATTCTCAAGTTTTCCTCTTCCTAAAACTAGAGCAGAATTTGAAAATAGAGCTACTCTATTTCAACTTTTACAAGAAATGGAGGAGTTTCTTAACGCTAAAATTGAATTCAAAAAAGATTATGACAATTGATCTAATCTTTAAATCCATTATAAAGGAGCGCTTATGTTAGATAGAAATAAAAGACAAATAAACTATTTAAGATTATCTATCACAGACCACTGTAACTTAAGATGCCAGTACTGTCTCCCTGAAAAACATACAAATTTTTATAACAGTTGCGACTTACTAAATAGTAATGAAATCGAAAAAATTGTCAAAGCCTTTTCCTTAATCGGCATAAAAAAAGTGCGAATAACTGGTGGTGAACCTTTAGTTAGAAAAGACTTTAAAGAGATTCTTAAAAAAATACACCACATTGATGGTATAGAAAAAATTGCAATTACTACAAACGGCTTTCAACTTTTAGAAAATTTAGAAGAGTTTAGAGAAAATGGATTAAATAGGATTAATATAAGTTTAGACAGTTTGAACGCTGAAAAATATAACAAAATTACCCGTGGTGGAGATTTTAATATAATTTTTAAAACTATTAAGGAAGCAACTTTAAAAAATTTTGAAAAAATACGTTTAAATGTTGTCATTATGAAAGATGTTAATGATGATGAAATTCTAGATTTTGTTAACTTAACTAAAGACTTAAATGTTGACGTACGTTTTATTGAAATAATGCCAATCGGCGAAGGAAAAAAGTTCACTTCTGTCAAAAATTCAGATATTTTAACTCTTCTACAAAAGCATTACTTGTTAGAAAAAACTTCTAATATTTCAACTGATGGTCCTGCGTCTTACTATAAAATTCCAAATTTTTTAGGAGAAATAGGTTTTATCAGTCCTCTTTCCAATAGATTTTGTGACAATTGTAACCGAGTAAGAGTAACTTCTAATGGATTTTTGAAACTATGTTTACATTATAATCAAGGAATTGATTTAGTCCCATATTTAGGAAATGATATCTCTATCGAAACTCTCGCAACGATTATAGAGCAGGCTATTTATAATGAAAAACCAAAAGAACACCAGATGGATAGTAGTGAGTATACCAGTAATATTGAATCAAAAGGAATGAACAAGATAGGAGGATAAACGTGGGAAAAATTGTTGCGATTTGCATAAGTGAAAATAAAGGAACTGAAAAAATTGTTGTTGAAAGTGGAAATTTAATCGAAAATTTTGGATTGGAAAAAGATGCTCATGGAGGAAATTGGCATAGGCAAATCAGTCTATTAGAAATTGAAAAAATTGAAGATTTTAATAAAAAAGGAGGAAATGTCGATTTTGGAGCTTTTGGCGAAAATTTAATAGTTCAGGGCATAGATTTAAAAAATCTTGCCGTTGGTAGCATCTTACAAATTGGTGATGCTCTTCTTGAAATAACTCAAAAAGGAAAACAGTGCCACCACCACTGTAAAATATATTACAGAGTTGGTGATTGTATCATGCCACGTGAAGGTGTTTTTGCAAAAGTATTAAAGGGAGGGGTCATTTTTCCAAATGATAGTATCAAGATAACCAAATCTCCAGTGGTCTTGGAAGCTTGTGTTGGTTCGTATAGCGAAGCTATTGCCGCTATAAATAAAGGTGCTAATAGAATTGAGCTTTGTGAAAATTTATATGAAGGTGGCACTACTCCATCCTATGGAACCATTAAAAAAGTTAGAGAACTAGCTATTCCTACTTTCGTAATGATTAGACCTAGAGGCGGAGATTTTTATTATTCTCAAGCTGAAATTGAAATCATGAAAGAGGATATTAAAATGTGTAAAGAACTCGGAGTTCTTGGAGTTGTTTTTGGCGTGTTAACAAAGGATAAAAAAATTGATTATCCTCTTTTAAAAGAACTTGTCGAGCTTTCAAAACCTATGAGTATCACTTTCCACAAAGCTATTGATGAAATCGAAAATCCAGAAAATGAAATATTAAACTTAGCTAAAATCGGGATTGATAGAATTTTAACATCTGGTAAAAAAAATACAGCTTTTGAAGGTGCTGAACTTTTAAACAAGTTTATCAACATTGCTCAAAATAAGATAAAGATTATTGTATGCGGTGGAGTTACATTTGAAAATTTCCAAGAAATTAATAAATTGATTCCAAATACAGAATATCATGGAAAAAAAATAGTTTAAAACCTTTTTAAAAATGACGAAATATATACTTTTCGTCATTTTTTATTATATTTTTCTTGATTTTTAGTCACTTTTATTTTAAACTATTTTAAGTTGTATATTAGTATTATTACATATGTAAATCAAAGGAGGTCAACATTTATGAAATTTTTTAGTAAAAAGTATATAAGTTTTTTTACTTCTTTACTTTTAACAACAACTATAGCTCAAGGAAAAGAATTTATCTCTTCTGCCAAGGGATATAATGGTGATATCAAAGTAAATGTCGATATTGTCAATAATGAAATCAAGAGTATCAAAATTTTGGAAGAAAAAGAAAGTGATTTTACAAAAGATGGAATGAACTCTATTATTGCCGATATTATTGAAACTCAATCCGTTAAAGTGGACAATGTTGCCGGTGCAACTTCTACCAGTGTTGGGTTGAAAAGAGCTGTGGATAGAGCTATAAAGGAATCCAAAGCTAAGTTAACTCCAAAAGAGAAAAAAATTGTAACCTACAATGATATTACGACAGATGTTGTTGTTATTGGTGGTGGTGGTGCTGGTCTTTCCGCTGCTATCGCTGCTAAAGACAATGGAGCAAATGTTATATTAGTTGAAAAGTCTGCTATTCTTGGAGGAAACACTAACTATGCCACTGGTGGACTTAACGCTGCTAAAACTTCTATCCAAAAAAAGAAAGGCGTTGAAGATTCTGTTGAAATTTTTATAGATGACACTATGAAGGGTGGAAAAAACACAAATAATAGAACTCTGGTTACAAAAATGGCTGAATCTTCTGCGGAAATCGTCGATTGGTTGATGAAAAAAGGGGCTGATTTGAGTGACCTTGGAAGAATGGGTGGACAGAGTGTAGATAGAACTCATAGACCTACTGGTGGGGCTCCCGTTGGACCTAATTTAATCGCTGCTCTTTCTAAAACTGCAAAAGAATCAGGAGTTGATATTAAACTCTCAACTTTTGCTGAATCTATTATATATGATGGTGAAGCTGTCAGAGGTATTACGGTTAAAGCACCTAATGGGCAAAAATACAATATACATTCAAAAGCGGTTGTTATTGCAACTGGTGGTTTTGGAGCTAATCCAAATTTAATTGTAGAAAATGTTGCTTCTCTGAAGGGATTTGGAACCACGAATCATAAAGGCGCTACTGGTGATGGAATCATTATGACTAGACCTCTTGGTGTAGACTTAGTAGATATGGAACAAATTCAAACTCATCCCACTGTTATTCCAACAAATAGTGTCATGATTACTGAAGCTGTCAGAGGAAACGGAGCTATTCTTGTAAATCGAGATGGAAAAAGATTTGTTAATGAACTGGACACTAGAGATGTTGTTTCTAAAGCGGAACTTAATCAAAAAGGTGGAAGTGCATATCTTATGTTTGATGAAAACGTTAAAAAAAGTTTAAAAGCCATAGATAGTTACGATAAAAAAGGGTACTTAATTAAAGGAGATAGTATAGAGGAGCTAGCTAAAAATTTAAATATTCCTCCTAAAGAATTAGAGAAAACTTTCTCAAAATATAATGAAAGTACTAAAGTTGGAATCGATTCTGAGTTCAATAGACAAAGTTTACCAACTCCATTGTCACAGGCACCATTTTATAGTGTAGAGGTCGCTCCTGCTGTTCATCATACTATGGGAGGAATTAAAATAAATGAAAATACTGAAGTTCTATCTAATAACAAGCCTATAAAAGGACTTTTTGCTGCTGGAGAAGTTACCGGTGGAATACACGGCTCTAATAGACTTGGGGGGAACGCTGTTGTAGATATAACTGTTTTTGGTAAAATAGCTGGAGAAAATGCAAGTATTTTTTCCAAATAATTGTTTATTTTAAAAACTATAAGTTTATAAAACGCATTTATTGGTTAATTAAATGCGTTTTTTATTTTATTTTTTTGAACTTTGTATTGCTTTATAGAACAATTTATGATAAAATCAGTTGAGTCTATACCACATCAATAGACTTAATATATTTCATAAATGGAAATTGTGAAAAGATTTTTTCAATTTTTACACTTATTCCATAAATTCACTTTATTATTTAGGGAGGAAAAATGTCTACAAAATCTGCAATAAAAAAAATGAGCTTTTTTGAGAAATTCTTAAACTTTATTGAAGTTACGGGAAATAAGTTGCCTCATCCGGTTGCCATGTTCTTTGGTTTCTTTGTGATAACTATTATATTTTCTACAATACTTTCTTATAGCGGTGTTTCTGTAAACTATAAAGAAATTTCAGGAGCTACTGGACAAGTTATTGAAAAAACAACTTATGTCCAAAATCTTTTAACTAGAAGTGGTATTAGAGGAATTTTTGGTTCAACAGTTAAAAACTTTACAGGACACGCTGCACTAGGTTCAATCGTTGTTGCTATGCTTGGAGTTGGGTTAGCTGAGGGAACTGGACTACTGAACTCTATAATTAAAAAAATTGTTATTTCAACTCCTAAACAACTTGTATCTGCTATAGTTGTTTTCGCAGGAGTTATGTCAAATATTGCATCAGATGCTGGATATGTTGTTTTAATTCCGCTTGGAGCAGTAATCTTCTTATCTTTTGGTAGACACCCACTTGCAGGTATCGCTGCTGCTTTTGCTGGAGTTTCTGGAGGTTTCTCTGCTAACCTTTTAATCGGTACCACAGACCCTTTACTTGGAGGAATCACTACAGTGGCAGCACAAATCGTCTTACCCGGATATTCTGTCACTCCTACCGCAAACTTTTTCTTTATGTTTGCTTCTACATTTTTTATCACAGCAGTTGGTGCTTGGATAACAGATAAGGTTGTTGAACCTAGATTAGGAAGCTACACTGGTCCTAAAGTTGATATTAGTGCAAATGATCAAATTAGCCCTGAAGAAAAAAGAGGTTTAAGAGCTGCTGGATTAGCTACAATCGGATTTATTATCATAGTTTTACTTATGGTTATACCTGAAAATGCTATCTTCAGATTGACTCCTGGAGAAATTACAAAGTTTATAGCTGATAACAATAGAGAACCGGGAACTATGGAAATTTTAAAACCTTTCTTCAGCGATTCTATTGTTTTTATACTTATGTTGGCATTTTTTATTCCTGGACTTGCTTATGGAGTTGCAGCAAAAACTGTAAAGTCACACAAAGATGTTATTAAATCCATGACTAAAGCAATGGCTTCTTGCGGACAAGTTTTAGTAATAATCTTTGTTTCTGCACAATTCGTTTATGTTTTTTCTAGATCAAATATCGGAATTGTTATTGCTGTTAAACTCGCTAATGTCTTGAAAGATTTAGGTATTTCTGGAATATGGGCAGCTGTAGGATTAATTTTCTTAACTGCATTCGTTAACTTATTTATTGGTGGAGCATCATCTAAATGGTTAATGCTGTCTCCTGTTTTTATACCTATGTTTGTTGAATTAGGATTAACTCCTGAATATACTCAATTAGCATACAGAATCGGAGATTCTACTACTAATATAATTTCTCCTCTAATGTCATATTTCCCTATTATAGTTGGATTTGCATCTAAATACGAGGAAAAAGAGGGGTCTATGGGGATTGGAACTATTATTGCAATGATGCTTCCATACTCATTGGTGTTCTTAATTGGATGGTCACTTATGTTTATTGCGTGGACTTACTTAGGACTCCCTATTGGACCTGGAGTTAGCATGTTTATATAAAATGAAGTTCAATATCTAAGCTATAGAAAAATGGCTATCAAGTATTTATTATTTGATAGCCATTTCTTTACATTTTACTTTAATCTCTTTTTCTTTTTTACATCTCTTTTTCTTCTCCAACATCAATTAAATCTATATATTTTTTCATCTCTTTTCTTGCACTCTCTCCTTTAGAAAAAATAGTTATTACTTCACCTGGATTTAAGGTTCTTATAAAACTATTTAGCATAACTAAATCCATACTTTTTTCACCACCAAAATAACTATTCTTTACACGCCCTATATTTGCAATCATAATGTCTATCGGATGATATATCAATGCTTTGATTATATTTTCATGATAAATTGTCTCACCTGTCACATATATTCTTTTTGAAGTCTCTGTTTTATCGACTATTGTTACTAAGTAGCCATTTGCCTTTCCTGAAGCAGGATTAGATAAAAATCCACCCCCTTTATAAGTTGGGATAGCTTCAACTCTAATTCTGTATCCTTTTATTTCCAATTCTATTTTTTTAAACCAATCTACAAAATAGATATTTGCATTTTTTTTATCTCTTAAATACTTACCGCACTCTTTTCTTGCAATAATTTTTGCTTCATCCTCTATAATCTTAACTCCTTCTTCATCAAAAGAATCAGGATTACACTCAGTAATCAACCAAAGTTTTATATTTCTAAAAGTGTCCCCTGTAGGAGACGCTAACTCAACATCACTCCCTTTTTTTAGAATAAAAGATGGATTGCAACCTATTTTAAATTTTTTGTCAACTTCTAAAAACCAACAAGTTTTTCCTAAAAATTTAAATTTAAACTCCATAATATCCTCATCCTCCCAAAATTTTTACTTAGTATATCTTTTCTAAAAATAAAATAATATTCCTTTTATTTAAAAAGGATTTTATTTTTTTAATCGTATCTAATATATCATAGTTTCTTTAATTAAATAAATTTAAAGGTGGTCTTATGGGTACAGATTTTGCAATTTTAGCATTTTTTAGTTTTATGTTAACCTATCTTTTAATTTGTGAAATATTCACTATTTTATTTAGACTCACTGGACTTACAGAGGAAACCGCACGTTTTCAAGTTATCTCCATGCTAACAAATTGTGGTTTCACAACCATTGAAAGTGAACTTATCACCTCTTCTAGGAAGCGAAGAAAACTTGCCTTTATAACAATTCTTTTTGGCTATATATTTTCAGTCACTATAGTTTCAATGGCTATAAATTTCTTTATGAGATTAAATGATGGTAATAGCTTTCATTTGATTGTTAAAGTTATTATGACAATTATAGCTTTCATCATTACATGGTATTCCTTTTTAAAAATAAACTTTATAAAAAATAATTTTGATAAATTTATAAGTAAAATTGGTATTAAAACAATGTTTAAAAACCAACATAACCCTATTATGATTCTTGAAGTTTTCAAATCTGAAGTTATTGCTGAAGTTACCATTACAAATCTTCCAGAAGAACTATACCAAGTCCAATTAAAAAATTCCAATATTCGCTTGAACTACACTCTTCAAATTTTAACTATTAAAAAAAATGATGATACATCCGTTGATGTAACGGGAGACACTATTTTAGAAGAGGGAGATAAAATTATTATTTTTGGTTCTTTGAAAAATATAAAAAAACTTTTTATAAAAGAAAAAGATTTTTCATAGATTGCTATTGATGTTTTTTAATTTATGAGGTATGTTTGTAATAACCCTAAATTATTTTTTAAAGGAGGCATTATGAAAAATATAGTATTTGATATTGGTAATGTACTGCTAGATTTTCATCCACAAGAATTTTTAAAAGGATTAGGATTTGAAAAAAATATTGAAGAAAGGTTATATAAATTAATTTTTTTAAGTGACGAATGGCAAGAGTTGGATCGTGGTTCTATTGATTACGAAATTGCTGAAAAAATCTTTAAAACAAAAGCTCCAGACTTAAAAAAGGAGATATCTGTTGTACTTGATAAGTGGCATGAAATGCTTACTCCTATAGAAGCAAATGTCAATCTTTTAAAAACATTAAAAGATTATGGATATAATATATATTACCTCTCTAATTTTCAAAAAGATATCTATGAAAAAATGTATAACAAATACGATTTCTTAAGAATTGGAAATGGTGGAGTTATATCGTACCAAGTTAATACTCTAAAGCCTGATCACTTTATGTATGCAATCCTTCTTTCAAAATATAATTTAGACCCTTCTGAAACACTGTTTATAGATGATAACTTCGATAATATTGAGGAAGCAAAAAAAATAGGTTTCCACAGTGTTTTATTTACAAATTGTGATGAACTTAAAAAGTCTATCACACCATTACTTTAAATATAAAGACAAAACTAGAACATATAAAAAAGAACTCTTTGAACACAGACACAAAAGAGTTCTTTTTATTTTTATCTTTTTAAAATATTTCTTTTGAAATTAAAAAGGAAAAGTGAAATATTTTCAATAAATTAATTATAGATATCACTATATTTGGAGGTTTTTATGAAAAAAGCACTTGTTATTTTTAAAAGTGGAGATAATCTTGACTTAATAATCGAAAGCTGTCTTTCATTAAAAAAGGAGTTTGGTTTTGAGATAACCCCTGTTTATGCTTTAAATGTAAATCCTTTTATCAGTAACTCTGAAGATGCTGCAAATCTTCTTGAAGATTTTTCTGAATTACAAGATGATTTTTTGGATAAAACAAAAGAAAAATTAATTGAACATAAACTGAATGCACATCTTCTCAGTATTGTTCAAATTACTACAGAAAATTTAAAAAATCTTTTAAGGTTAAATGATCTTCTCCTTTATCAAGAGGGATTATTTTTGGGAGACCTTTTTTTAGAAATTTTGAAAACTATCTACAGACCTATCATAATCTTAAGAGGCAAACCTTTAACCTTTGAAAATATCGGAGTAACATCTGATGATGGCATAAAAATCAATAAAAGTGTCTATAGTTTTCTAACTTTATTCTCTTCAACAGATATTGAAAAACTTGATGTTTTTACATGGAACTATAAGAAAAAAGATCATGTCCTTCTTGAGCTTATCCATGATAAAGGAGTACTTCCCAATTTAAGAGGTTTTTCATCTTCTCTGGATGATATTAAAGATTTTTATTTTGAACTTAATAAAACCTCTCTTCTGATTATGGGAAATCTTAGTTACTCCTTCTTTCTCGAAAAAATAACTAATCGTATGGGTTTAAATATCTTAGAACACGTTAATTCCCCAATTTTTATAGGTTAAAACCATTTTAAAAGAGACTGATGAGTCTCTTTTTCTATGTTATAAGATATTTTAGCGTAAAAATTTTATAAAATTTTTTAACGAGAAAAAGAAATAAACTTTTATTTAGTATATACTAACATAATACTTTTATAATAAAAGGAGGGAAATCTATGTTGCACTTTGTACACGACTTTGAGTTTTTGGGATTAGCTAAAAAAAATTTTACTGATGACTATGGAAATGAGATGAGTCAGCTCTATTACATATACAAATGTAAAAAATGTCATAAAATTAGAATCAAAGAGCTTATGGTATCTAAAGCTGATGAATCTGATGGAATCCCTACAGTACTGGGGTTATATCGTAACGCTCTTGATTGTGATGTAATTAAGGCAATTGAAATTTCTTAATGTTATTATAAATTAAGGAGGATACTAAATGTTTTTTAAAGAATTTAAAGAGTTTGCTATAAGAGGAAATGCCATAGATTTAGCTGTTGGTGTTATCATAGGTGGTGCTTTTAGTAAAATTGTTAACTCTATTGTTAACGATATTTTAATGCCTGTTATCGGTATATTTTTAGGTGGCGTTAATTTTAGTAACTTAAAATATATTATTAAACCTGCTCGAGGAACAATACCTGAATCTGCTATGCGATATGGAAATTTTATTCAATCTGTTGTTGATTTCACAATAATTGCATTTTGTATTTTTTTAATGGTTAAAGGAATTAATCACCTTCGCAAAAAAGAGGACACCCCGTCCGTTCCCACTCCTACAAAAGAGGAGATATTGTTAACAGAAATCCGAGATCTTCTAGCTAAAAAATAATTTTTTATAAATAACAAAAAGGATTGCCTTAATGACAATCCTTTTTATTTTCTTACTTGCTATTATCGAACTCTAATTTTATTTTATCCAATATTTTTTCATTTTTTAGTAGCTTTATACCTGTCAAAGTAAGAGCTAGTACAGCTTCCTCAATCCCTTTATACGCCCCACTTTCAATCGTACACTCCGCTAACTCTCTACTGTGACTTGTCACTTCTTTATATAACGGTAAATACGGATGAATTGTTGCACACACATGGCTCACGTCTCCCGCATCAGTTGATCCACTCTCTTCCGAATCCTCCATCTCAGTTATACCAATATCTTTTAAACTTTCTTCATAAAGATTCATTAAAGTTTTATTCGTAACTAAATCTAAAAAACTTGTTTCATAATTTTCTATTTCCAATTTAGTTCCTGAAGATATCGCCGCACCTTTTGCACAATTAAGAACTTTTTCTAAAAGTATATCTAACTCTTTTTTATTTCTTGATCTCACATAAAAATTAGCTATAGCTAAGTCTGGAATTATATTAGCCGCCTCTCCACCCTTTGTAATGATACCGTGTACTCTATCAGTTGGCAATATTTGTTGCCTCAGTGCATTTATTGTATTGAATAAAGTAATTATAGCATCTAAAGCGTTTATACCTAAATGAGGCGATCCTGCAGCATGAGCAGTTTTCCCTTTAAATGTAAATTGTAAAGCTTCCATGGCCTGACTTGAACTACTTCTCAAATGTAAATTTCCACTCGTAGGATGAACTATCATAGCTACATCTATATTGTCAAAGGCTCCAGCTTTTACCATAGCCACCTTCGCACCATCAGTTTCCTCAGCCGGTGTTCCAATTACTAATACTTCTCCACCATATATATTTACAAACTCTCTCAAAAGTATTCCTGCAGCACTACTAGTTACCCCTAGAAGGTTATGACCACATCCATGACCAATCTCCGGAAGAGCATCATATTCTGCCAAATATGCTATCCTCGGTCCTGGATTTTCTCCTGCATAATTTGCCAAAAATGCAGTTTCAATTCCACAATAACCTTTTTCTATAAAAAAACCATATTTGCTCAATATTTCACAATGTTTATCTCTTGCTTTAAACTCTTTTGAACCTAACTCTGGATTTTCAAAAAGATAGTTATTTAACTCTTTTAATTCTTCAAAAATTTCTAAGTATCTCTTTTTTAACTCTGATATAATTTTTTCCAAATTCATCCCTCCTAATTTATTTTTAAATTTTTATTTAATATAAATCCTTTTCTTTTTTCTTTTCTATTGATAAACATAGTTTTAGCTAGATAGATTGCACTAAAGCCAGCTACCAATTTCGCTACAATAAATGGTAAAATATTATCGGGTGAAACTCCTGCCACAAAACCTAGTTGACCCCCAAAGACATATGATCCAGCTACTGAAAATGCACTATTTATTATTTTGCTATTGCCATCCATCTTATTAAAAATTCCAAACATGGGTATACTACTCACTAAAGATGCCATAAATCCAGCTGTACCACTTTCGTCTACTCCCAACAGAGAGCCCATTTTTTTTAAAGTCTCTTTAAAATATTTTTCTATAAAATATAAAAGTGGATAAGCTCCACTCAATGTTAGAGTCACTCTTGTAACAATTTTCATACTTTCATCTATTGGATTTAATCCTTGAATTATCGAGTATCCAAACATAGTCTCTACAATGGTTAAAATTAATCCTAGTGTTATAACTACCGTCATTGCTTTTCCAAATATATCAAACAGTTTACACGTTCTCTCTGGAAAAAACCATAATCCTACACAAATAACTCCCGAAAAAATTGCCACTGGGATTAAATTATATACGATTAATCTCACATCAAGTCCCATCATTATACCTGCCACAAAGCATCCCAATGGAATGGTAGCAACTCCACTCAATATTCCTTTAGAAAAATTTTCTTTTGATAAATTATCAATAATCCCAAACGCTACTGGCATTGTAAAAATAACTACTGTTCCCAACATAGAACCCAATATTACACCTGAAAACTCCACTAAATCTTTATTCATAGCTAAATCTCTCGCTAAAAAATACCCACCCATATCTGTTGCCAAAATAGAATTTATATATATTGAAGGATCAACTCCAGTTAAAAAGTAAAGTCTTTCAACAAAAGGTTTTGAAATCTTCGATATCAAAGGAGTTATCGATAATATTCCTAACATTGCTAATATTAAAGGACCAGCTACATTTATACCCTCTTGGAATCTTTTTCCATACCCTAACTTATTCCCAAAACATCTATCTAATGCTCCTAAAACTGCAAAAAAAGTTAGAATAAAAAATATAACTTTCAATTTTAATCCTCCCAATTTCATTTTATGAATTGATTATATCATGAATACAAAAAAAATCTAGTACTAACGTACTAGATTTCCCTTAATTTTTGCGTTATTTCAACACTTTACTTCTAAATAAATCAAACACTTCTTTCACTGATAAAATCTCATTAATTTTCCATGCATCTTTTCCTGCAAAGAAAATTCCTTCCAAAGAATTACCCTCATGCCCCTTTATTAAGCTGTCCTTCACACAAAATTTTCTACTACATTTTTTTAAACAACTTGTACATTTTTTTGGAGTTAACTTCTCTTCATCAATGACTCTTTTTACATATGGTGATAGTATCGCATTGGCTGGAAGCCCCGCTGAGCTCATAATTTGAACTACATCTCCCTCTTTTGAGTTAACATACATCTCTTTGAACTCTTGGCTTACTTCACACTCTTCAGTAGCAATAAATCTGCTTCCCATTTGAATTCCATCCACACCTAAAGCCATCATCCTTACAGCATCTTCCGGAGTAATAACTCCCCCCGCTCCAAAAACTGGAATTGAAACTCCTTTTACTATCTCTTCCACTATATCCCAAGAATCCTTATCCGTTCCTAGATGTCCACCAGCGTTACCACCTTCAACGACAATTGCATCTGCACCTAATTTTTCAGCTATTTTAGCTAATTTTAGACTTGAAACTATTGGAATAACTTTCACTCCTGTACCTTTGACAGTTTCAAAAATATCTCTTGAAAAACCTGCTCCACAAATTATCATATCCACTTTTTCTTCTATTGACACTTTCACTGCTTCTGCAAAGTTTGATGCGGCAACCATTATATTTACACCTAGTGCCCCACCTTTTTTTATTATCATCTCTTTTGCTTTTCTTATTTCCTCTCTGAACTCTTCTGCTGGAATGGCTGTTCCTGATATTACACCGACTCCTCCTTGATTGGCTACTGCTGCTGCCAATCTTGACATTGATGCTCTAATCCCCATTCCTCCTTGAATAATTGGTACCTCTATACTTAAATCTCCTATTTTCAATTAAATTCACCTCCAAATATAATAACACTTGTTATAATAACATATGTTATCAAAAAATGGAAACTTTTTTTAGATATTTTTCACCTTTGCTTCCAAACAAAGTGAATTAGGGCTATTTAAATCATATTTTCAAAAAATATTTTATATGTTCTGTACGTTTCATATACATCCAACTTTGAAGATACTTCAAACGGTGAATGCATCGCTAGAAGCGCTGGACCTACATCTATTGTTTTTATCCCCTCTTCAGCTAAAAACATTGCTACTGTCCCACCTCCACCTTCATCTACTCTACCTAGTTCACCAATTTGCCAAGTTATTCCATGTGTATTTAACAGATTTCTAATACTCCACACATACTCTGCATCAGCGTCATTTGTTCCACTTTTTCCTCTAGCACCTGTAAACTTAGTCACAACTATACCATAATTTAATTTCGCTGCATTTTGAGCCTCATGGACACCTTTAAATATAGGATCGATTGCCGCATTTACATCCGAAGAAAGAGCATTTGAATTCCAAAGAACTTTTCTTAAATCTAAATCACTATATGTTCCTTGAATTTTACTGATTAAGTCACTTGTGAAATATTCTAAATAATTGGATTGTAACCCTGTTGATCCATGTGATCCTGTTTCCTCTTTGTCCGCTAAAAAGCATACAGCTGTCTTTGTCGGAATTCCATCTATATCTAATATCGCTCTCAATGAAGTATATCCACAAACTCTATCATCTTGCCCATAAGCACCGATAAGAGATCTATCTAATCCTACATCTTTAGCTTTAAAAGCTGGAACTAACTGAAATTCTGCCGATATAAAATCTTCCTCTACCATACCGTAAGTCCTATTTAATTCCTCTAAAATCTGATATTTTATTAAATCTTTAATTTCACTATTTTTGATTTCAGTTGGTATAGAGCCTACTATGATTTGTAACTCCTCTCCCTTTATAACCTCTGAAGTTTGCCTATCTCCTTGAAATTTCGCTGCCAAATGTGGTAATAAATCTGGAATTGTGAATACAGGATCATCCTCTTTTTCACCTATCACAATCTCTTTTCTCTCTCCATTAGCTAAAATAACAACTCCATGCAAAGATAATGGAATAGACGCCCATTGATATTTTTTTATTCCACCGTAATAATGAGTTTTCATATATGCTAATTCTAACTCTTCATACAATGGATTTTGCTTCAAATCTATCCGTGGAGAATCAATATGAGAAACCACATAATTTATCCCATTTTTTATGTCCTCTTTTCCTACTACTGCTAATACCAAGTTTTTTTCTCTATTTACATAAAAAACTTTGTCCCCAGCCACCAATCTCTCTTTTGTACTAGCACATACAAAACCATTTTTTTTAGCTAACTCTAAACCAAATCGTACATACTCTCTTTCTGTTTTCCCCAAATCCAAAGAAGTTTTATACTCCTCACAAAAATCAAATACTTTACTTCTTTCTAACCCTTTGTTCTTCCACCCATTTTCTTTTTTTAATAACATCTTCTCCTCCTTTTATTCATCATAAAAATTTTCAAGATTATCTATTTGTGAATACACAACTGCTGCCAATTTGTGAGATAAATGTCTAACTCTTTTTTCTAAATCTATTTTTATCAAAGGTTCTTTTATTACCTTCACTCGCATTTTTTTCAATCTATTTAAATCTAGTTCTACAGGAGTACTCCCCTCATCACTATATCTTTTAAGTATCTCCTCTGGTATCTCTACAGAGTTGACTATAACTTTATCAATCATATCAAAACCTACGTGTCTATTTATTGATTCTATATGATCTGCAACACTGTAATTTTCTGTTTCACCCATCTGTCCCATAGCATTACATATATATATCTTTTGTGCTTTTGATTTTTTTAAAGCCTCCTGCATATTCTCTAGAAGTAGATTTGGAATAATACTCGTGTAGAGACTACCTATTGAAAAAACTATCAAGTCAGCTTCCTCTATAGCTCTGATATTCTCTCTTGGACTACTCACTTTTCCATCATAAAAAACCCTTTTTATTTTTTCTCCTAAAACCGGTATATCTGATTCGCCAAATACAAATCCACCACTTATTTTTTCTGCCACTAATTCTATTTTTTCCAAAGTTGCAGGAAGTATTTTTCCATTTATATTAAAAAGTTTCCTAAGTCTTCTCAGTGCAACTTGTACATCTCCCGTGATTTCTGTCATTGCCGTTATCAATAAGTTTCCTAGGGGATGAGCTCCTATTGATGAATCTTCTCTAAATCTATACTGAAAAACTTCCTCTATTAAAGGTTCCACATTACTCAACGCTATCATCACATTTCTTAAGTCGCCTGGAGCTGGTATATTGAACTCTTTTTTTAAAATACCACTACTCCCGCCACTATCTGCAACAGATACTATAGCTGTTATATCTATTGGAAAGTGCTTTAATCCCCTCAATACTACAGAAAGTCCACTTCCCCCTCCTATTACCACTACTTTTGGATTTCTCATAACTATTCCCCTTCTCTTATTTTAATTATACTCATATTTTATAACATTCTTTTGCAAAAAAAAACTATATTTGTTAAAATAGTTGTATATTTTAATTAATGGAGGGGTTTTATGAAAAATAATCATGGAGCAAATCTTCATCAACTAGCAGAAACACTGGGTATCAATGAAAAACAACTTATCGATTTTAGTTCAAATATAAACCCTTTTGGTCTTAGTCCTAAAGGACTAAAAAAGCTAAAAGAAAATTTATATCTTGCAACCACATACCCTGACCCTGATTATACAAATTTGAAAGCTAGTATCTCTACTTATTGTAATTGCAATCCAGAAAATATTGTTTTAGGAAGTGGAGCTACAGAGCTTATCTCTTCTACTATTGAAGTTATAGCTCCTAAAAATACTTTACTTCTAGCACCTGCATATTCTGAATATGAAAGTGAACTTATCAGAAGAGGTTCTAAAATCACTAAGTTTTTTTATGAAAAAGAAAATAATTTTCAAATCAATATAGATAATCTCATCTCTTTTATCTCCTCTAATTGTTTTGATATGATTGTTATCTGTAACCCAAATAACCCCACAGGAACACTAATTTCTATTGAAGATCTTGAAAAAATTTATTTAACTTTTAAAAAACCGATTATGATTGATGAAACATATATTGAATTTACAGATTCATCTAAGACTTCAGCTATCAATTTAGTTAACAAATTTGATAGAATTATTGTTATTAGAGGAACTTCTAAATTTTTTTCTACACCCGGAATCAGACTCGGATATTCTATTGTTTCAAAGGGAGATATCTTAACATCTCTGAAGACCGTTCCAAACCTTTGGAATATCAATATTTTTGCATCTATTATGGGAGAGGCTATGTTTAGAGACAATAATTTTATTGATATGTGTCATAAAAATTTCGCTGAAAATTTCAATCTATTGTTTGAAGGTTTAAAAACATTTAAAGAGTTCAAGATTTACGACTCAAAAAGCAACTTCATTCTTTGTGAAATTTTAAGTTCCAAGTTTGATTCAAACACACTTTATAACTATCTATCTAAAAAAGGAATTATTATTAGAAAAGCCCAATCTTTTGATAAATTAGATGAAAAATTTTTTAGAGTTTGTGTGCTGACTAAAGAAAATATCAATCTTCTACTAAAAGAGATTGAAACGTTTACACGGAAATATTAAATACGGAGGAATCATGTTAAAAAAAATTTTGTTTTTAAGTTCGGTTACACTCTCAACGGTAAGTTTTGCTCAATATGAGCCTTGGAACTTCACCGTTCTAGAAGCGAGTCTTATCAAGGGAAATGCTTTACCAAATGGTTGGGGAACTTCAGAAAAAGATGTTGTTTTTGAAATACAGGGTACAACTAGGTATAATCTTCTAGATTTATACTGGTTTGTTGATAGATCAAATATTTTTAAAAGCTCCAATTTGAGTGATAAAAACGGTATCGACGATAACTACACATACGGTGAAATCTCACCAAGAATATCAATAGATGGCTTAACTGGAACTGATTTGTCATTTGGTCCTGTATCTGAATGGTTTATTGCAACTCAATTCGATTTTGATAATGTTCATGGTAAAAGTCAATGGACTGGACAAAACGAAGGGCTTAGAAAATACTATATTGGTATTGGTAACTATGTATCTATTCCAGAAATGAAGTATATGAAGTTCGATTATTTTAAAACAAATCTATATGCTAGATATGTCGAAAAAAATTATGGTCGAAATGAAGATCAATGGGATGGCTATCTATTCAACATTGCTTATGGTGGAACTTTTTACAAATTTGAAAATGGGATGAAATTCGGATTCAGCGGATGGCTCGACTATGATTTTGGTGCTAAAAATAATTCGGATTATAACAAACAAACTCACGATTCTTTACAGTGGCAAAATCAAATTAGATTCTATCTAAATAATAATCTTTCCATAAGTTATACCTATCAAATAAATAACCATTTTTCTCAAGTTAATCAAAATAGCTCAAATAAAAATAATGAGTCTTTTGGTATTCATTATGCTATCATGTTTTAGTTTATGAAATAGCTATCTATATGACATAACTTAAAAAGTTCACCAATAACTTAAAACTAAAAAACTCCTCTTTTTTAAAAAAGGAGTTTTTTTATATCTGTCTAGAAAACAAATTCTACTATTTTTTTAAAATTTCTTCAATTTCGTAGTCGTATTTTGGCATTTTATCTCCTAATCTTCTATTTCCATTCTCTGTTATTAAAAAATCCCCTTCATATCTCATTCCACCAAAATCCAAATATTTTTTTACTTCTTCATAGTTGATATACTCCTTAAATTTCCCCTCTTTTTCCCACTTTTTTATCAACTCCGGAATAAAATAAATTCCCGGCTCTATTGTTAACACGTACCCAGGCTTTAACTCTTTTCCCATTCTTAAAGATTTTAATCCAAATTGAATCTCTCTTTTTGTCACATTATCATAACCTACATTATTTTCACCAAAATTTTCCATATCATGAACATCTAGTCCTATCATATGACCTAAACCATGTGGAAAAAATAAAGCGTGTGCTCCTGCATCCACTATCTCATCCACACTTCCCCTCATAATCCCTCTTTTTATTAAGCCTTCAACCAAAACTTTACAAACTTCTAAATGAACAGATTTATTTGTTACTCCAGGTTTTGTACACTCCTCAGCTCTATCAAACATCTCTATTAGCAGGGAATAGATATCTTTTTGTCTAGAATCAAATCTTCCTGAAACTGGAAAAACTGTTGTCATATCTCCACAATATCCATTTTCTAATCTAGCCCCACAATCCAATAAAACTATATCTCCCTCCTTAAAAATATTCCCATGAAAGTGGTTGTGTAGAATTTGTCCATTCGTTGTACAGATAGTATGAAAAGATGTTGTTGCATTATATTTTTTAGCAACAGCTTCCAACAATGCTACCAACTCATAACCTTTCATTCCAACTTTCACATTTTTCATAGCTACCAGATGCATTTCCCTTGTAACGTTTGTAGCCTTTTCCAATTCCGCAATTTCATAATCCCTTTTTAAACTCCTCATCTCTATTATTCCATCTACTAGTCTTTTTGAAAATTTTTCGTTTACCTCGTCTAAACTCAGCCCCAATAGCCTAGATATTTTTAAGCTATTTTCAACACGATACTGATTGGTAAAATGGATAATTCTTTCATTATCTTTATCCCTCTTTAGTATCTCTTTCATTTTTTCTAGTTCCACAAAATTTTCTATTCCTACATCTTTAGCTCTCTCTTTAAAAGTTCTCTGTTGCCCCATCCAAATTATGTCATCCATTGTAAATTCTTTTCCAAATATATAATCTTCATCACTATCTACATCCATAACTCCAACTAAATCTGGTGAGTTTAATCCAAAATAATATAAAAATGTGGAGTCTTGTATAAAGTTATAGCTATTATCTGAGTATGACATTGGTGACTCCGAATTTCCCACAATTAAAACCAAACCGTTTCCCACCAACTCTTTTAATCTTTTCCTTCTTGAAATGTAGACATCTTTATCAAACATAAAAACTTCCCCCTCCTTTTACAATAGTATTTTAAAAATACTATAGCATATTTTTTTGATATTTTTTAATTTTTTATCCTCTAAAAAAATTTAAAAACAAATTTAACACAAGATATTGTGTTATTTTTTCAAACTAAACAATATATATTGTGTTTTTTATTTTTTTCTATGAATTTTTTTTGCTCGATTTTTTTTATTTTGATTATTTTTTCAACTTTACTTTTCTTTAATAACCCTGTATTTTTCTGTCAAATATTTTTTTTTAACCATTTTATTAACCATTTTTACTTTTTTACACATTTGTAGAATTGTATAAAAATGTGTATAATGGTTGAAGAAAAAATAAAAATGGGGTGATTTCTTTGAAAGAAGTTATTAAAAGAGATGGATCGACTGTAAACTTTGATAAAAACAGAATTATTAGAGCCATTACTATGGCCTTTAACCAGAAGGAAAAACTATTAAATACTGATCTTATTGAGAAAATAGCATCTCAAATAGAAAACCTTGATACTCCTAAGATGCACGTCGAGGAAATTCAAGATATTGTTGTAAAAAAACTTATGGGTTCCTCTGAAAAGGATATTGCACTTTCTTATCAAGAATATCGTACTGTTAAGAATGAACTTAGAAAAAAGGAACAAGTTATATACAAAAAAATTGGTGAATTAATTGATGCCTCCAACGAAGATATGCTAAATGAAAACGCCAATAAAGATGGTAAAACGATATCTGTACAAAGAGATTTGCTAGCAGGTATCTCCTCGAAAGACTACTATTTGAATAGAATTCTTCCGAAACACCTAAAAGAAGCCCATGAAAGTGGAAGAATCCATATACACGATTTGGATTACCTTCTTTTTAGAGAAACTAACTGTGAATTAGTTAATATTGAACAGATGTTAAAAGGAGGATGTAACATTGGAAATGCTAAAATGTTAGAACCTAACTCTGTCGAGGTTGCAGTTGGACATATTGTACAAATTATAGCTTCTGTTTCTTCAAATACCTATGGAGGATGTTCCATCCCTTATCTTGATAGAGCCCTTGTTCCATATATCATTAAAACTTTTAAAAAACATTTTGCTAAAGGTTTAAAGTATATAGAAAGACTATCTCACGATAATATCGATTCAATTATCTCTGTGGGTGACATCAACTACTCTAATGAATCTTTAAAAGCTAAATACCCCAACGCTTTCGACTACGCCGTGGATATGACTGAAGAGTCTGTAAAACAATCTATGCAAGGTTTAGAGTATGAAATCAATAGTTTATCCACAGTCAATGGTCAAACACCTTTTACTACAATTGGAATAGGTACGGAAACTTCATGGGAGGGTAAACTTGTCCAAAAATTCGTCTTCAAAACTAGAATGGAGGGATTTGGATCTAAAAAAGAAACCGCTATATTCCCTAAAATTGTTTATGCTGTTTGTGACGGTTTAAACTTTAATCCAGAAGATCCAAACTGGGATATTTCTCAACTTGCTTTTGAATGTATGACAAAATCTGTTTATCCAGATATCTTATTTGTTACTCCTGAGCAAGTAAAAAACGGTACCGTTGTCTATCCTATGGGATGTAGAGCTTTTCTATCTCCTTGGTGGGATAAAGATGGAAATGAAAAATATTCTGGTAGATTTAATATAGGGGCTACTACAATTAATCTACCTAGAATTGCGATAAAGAACAAAGGTAATGAAGCTGGTTTTTATAAGGAGTTAGATGAAATTTTAGAACTTTGTAAAGAAAATAGTATATTCAGAGCCAAATATTTAGAAAATACCCCAGCAGAAATTGCTCCTATCCTATGGATGGCTGGTGCTCTATCTGAAAAGAAAGCTAAGGAAACAATTAAAGATTTGATTTGGGGTGGCTATGCCACTGTATCCATAGGATATATTGGTCTTAGTGAAGTATCTGAACTTATCTACGGTAAAAATTTCGCTTTAGATGAAGAGTCCTATATCAAAACATTTAAAATTTTAGAATATATTTCCAAAAAAGTTAAAACTTTTAAGGAGGAAACAAATTTAGGATTCGCTTTCTATTCTACACCTTCTGAATCTCTTTGTGATAGATTTGCTCAGATAGATTTAAAGGAGTTTGGTTCAATCGAAGGAATAACTGATAAAGAGTACTATGATAACTCTTTCCATGTTTCTTCTAGAATTAAAATAAATCCTTTTGAAAAATTAAGGTTGGAAGCTCCTGGACACACTCTAGCAGCTGGTGGACATATAAGCTATATTGAAACTGACTCTTTAAAGAAAAATCTTGAAGCAGTATACCAAGTTTTAAAGTATGCCCATTCTATTGGAATTCACTATATGGGAATTAACCAACCGGTTGACAAGTGTCATATTTGTAATTTTAGTGGTGAGTTCTTAGCAACAGAAAGAGGATTTGAATGTCCTCAATGTGGAAATAACGATTCAACTAAAATGAATGTTATACGAAGGGTGTGTGGATACTTAGCTCAACCCGATTCTAGACCTTTTAATAAAGGAAAACAAAAAGAGGTTATAAATAGAGTTAAACATATGTAAAATGATGGGAGATTGATTATGAACTATTCTGGTATTAAATATACAGATATGATTAATGGGGAAGGTATTAGAGTTAGTATTTTTGTAAGTGGTTGTTCGCATTATTGCAAAGATTGCTTTAACTCTGACACTTGGGATCCAAATTATGGTTCTCTATTTACTGAAGAAATTGAAAATGATATTTTAAACTATTTTGAAAAATATGACAAAAGTATAAAAGGATTATCACTCTTAGGAGGAG
>NZ_CDRRQU010000038.1:0-23689 GCF_977044495.1 Cetobacterium sp.
TGACGCCGAGTTAAATTCGTATTATTCTAAAGAAAATATTAGTATTAAAAGTAAAAAATATTAAATCTATTAATCTAGAAAAATTACTGAGGTTTACACAAAGATTTAAACACTCTCTGGCGTGAATAATTCACGCCATTTTTTAATCACTACTCTCCAAAATATATTTTTAGTAAAAGTCTTATATAATCCTCATCACTCAATTTATTAGGATTATACTCTGTGCATATATCACTTTTTATATCTTCCAATATCTCTGGAATTTTAATTTTAAACTCTTCAAAATCTATTCCCAAATCTTTCAAAGATTTTTCTATTCCCAGATTTTCTTTTAATTTTTTTATAAATCCATTGAATAGATTTTTTCCATTCTCATCATCATTGGGATTAAAATCTAAAAGTTTTGCAAGTTCACTGTATTTTTTCCAAGCCTTTGTATTAGCTTCGACTATATATGGCATTATTATGGCATTAGCTCTTCCATGTGATATATGAAATTTAGCTCCAATAGAGTGAGCTACACTATGATTAATTCCCAAAGATGAATTATTAAATGCTATTCCAGCCATACAGGAAGCATACTGTACTTTTTCTCTTGGAAGTAATAGCTGTGGATTATTAAAGTGATTCAATAAATTTTCTTTGATAATTTTTATAGCTTCTTTAGCTGACGAATCTGTGAATGGCGTTGCTATCGTAGAAACAAAAGCCTCTAGTGCATGAGTTAAAACATCCATTCCTGTATCTGCTATTATTTTAGATGGAAGTGTTTTCATAAACTCTGGATTTAATATAGCTAAATCTGGTAGCATTTCCTCATTAGCTAGAGCAATTTTTTTATCTCCTCTAGTTATAACGCTATATGATGTTACTTCTGATCCCGTTCCACTTGTTGTCGGTATTGCAATAAAATAGGGCTTTGTTCTTTTTATTTTTAGTTCATCCTCTATTTTTAAGTTGAAATATAAAATACCTTTACAAGCATCTATTGGTGATCCACCACCCAATCCTATCACACATTCTGGAGAAAAATAAACAATCTCTTTCAATCCTCTTTCCACTATTTCTATTGTTGGGTTTGGAGTTACATCTTGAAATATTTTTACTTTCGAATTTTTAGGTAATTTTTCTAAAATTTTATCCACTATTTTCAAATCTACCATAGCTTTATCTGTCACTATAAAATAACTCGAATACTCTAACGTTTTTAAATAATCTAAAGAATCTTCACCTAGTTTTATTTTTGGTTTTATGAAGTACTCTCTCATAACCTCACCTACTTCTGATCCATCCAGTTAGCTGGATAGACAACATAGATAAATTTAGCATACTCTGTAGCTTTAAATTTTATACTTGATCCCTTTGGAATTAAAAGAACATCTCCCTTTTCACCTGTAATTGTTCTTCCATCTATTACAATTTCTAACTTACCATCTATCACATAATCAATCTCATCATAATTTAATGTCCAATCGAAAGTACTCTTTATCATCTCCATCATACCAGCACCAATTCTAGGACTTTCTTCTAAAGAAAATAAATCTGTTACATAAACTTGATCCTGAGGATTTCCTGTATCAAATTTTACTTTTTCTATTTTTTCAGCTTTTACAACAGCTACACCTGATGAATCTATATACTTTATACTTTTTTCCCCTTTTAACTCTTTTTCTATAACTTTTCTAATTATTTTTTCTAATTCTAACTCATCTATATTTATCATTTCGCTTCACCCTCTATATTTTTGAACATAAACTTCGCTAAAATGACCGCTGTTATACCACCTACTAACTTTCCAACAACCATTGGAAATATCATCTGTGAATCTACTCCCGCAGTAAACCCTAAGTGATCTCCAAATACAAAAGCACCACTTACAGCAAATGCTACGTTTATTATTTTACCTCTTTTATCCATATCTTTCATTAAGCCAAACATTGGAATGTTATTAGCTAAGGTTGCTATTAATCCTGCTGCCGCTTTCTCATTCATTCCTAAAGATTCGCCAAGTTTTGTAAGTGGCTTATTTAAAACCCTAGTTAAAAATAATACCAATGGAAATGCTCCAGCTAATGTTATCGCAATACTTCCTACAATTTCTATCCCATCTGTTATTGGAGCCATCCCCGGAATGACAACAATTCCTGTCAGTGTTTCAATTATTGATGCAGCAAGTCCAATTGTTATGACTATGACCACACCTTTTCCAAAAACTGTAAATCCATTTGTCATTTTCTCAGGTATTTTCCAAAGTCCTAAAGATATCAAAGCTGAGAATATTATTATTGGAAGAATATTAGAGACCACCAGTTCCAAAGGGAATCCTGCTGTCAAGCCTCCTGCTAAACAACCAATCGGAATCGTAATCATACCTGCTAATATACCTTTTGCTAAATACGGTCTATCCTCTTTCTCAATTATTCCCAGTGCTACTGGAATTGTAAAAACTAGAGTTGGTCCCATCATTGCCCCTAGTATTAGTCCCGCAAACTTTCCAGCTTCAGGTGAAAGTGCCAATTCCATTGCCAATGGATATCCACCCATATCATTTGCTAATAGTGTTGTAGCAAACATTGCTGGGTCTGCTCCAAGCATTGTATAAGCTGGTGAAATTATTGGACGAAGTATTTTTGCCAATACCGGTGCAAGTGATATTACTCCCACCATTGCTAAAGCTAGGGCACCCATTGCCATAATTCCCTCTTCAAATTTCTCACCATAACCAAACCTATTTCCAAAACATTTATCAATTGCCCCAATTATCATAAATAAGACCATTATATAGATGATAATCTCATTAATACCCATTATTCATATCCCCCTTTATTTTTTTTAAAACTTCATTAACAACTATTTCATCTGATACATTAAACTCTTTAAGTAACATGGATTTTATTCTCTCTTCTAGGCCTTTACAACCAGTAGATGTGTACTTAATTTTTATTCCTTTATTCTTTAAATAGTCATTTACTTTAGGAAGAAGAATCATATCCTTTGACATATTTAACTCATTGTCAACTATAAATTCTTCTACATTTTCTAAGGTAATAAGTTTCTTTTTCATCTATTCACCTTCCTCAAATCCATCTATAATGCCTATTGTCACCGCATCAATTGGTATATTTTCATTTTCTAAAACTTTTCTCGCTCCACTTCCCTTTGTTATAAGAACCATATCTCCTGTTCCAGCACCAATATAATCACATACAACTATTTTTTCACCGCTTTCAAGTTGAGCTATCATAAATTTCAAACCATTCAAAGACTCATCTTTCCTTGTTGCCCAAACATTTCCAATAATCTTTCCTATAACCATAAAATCACCCTTTTTTTAGTTTTAAAGTCGAATTTTTTAAATATTCCTGAGCTGAGTCTGTTATAAAAATTGTATTTGAAATGACTATCTCATCTATCGCTTCTCTTTCCATCTCTTTTACATCCTTTAGTGTCATAACTTTTTTATCGAAATATTTTCTTCTTTTAGTAGCCTCTAAATAATCGAAAATTTCTATTTTTTTAATAATTTTTACCCCCATAGCTTTCAATTCATTTTCATAATTTATATACTTATCGGCTATTTTTTTAACATTGCAACTATAACTTCGCCAAGATATACCTTCTTCTACTAAATATACGCTTTTATTTTTTAATAGCGATTTTATTATTAGCTCCGTTTTTGGGTTCATATATGTTCCATTTGAAATAGAAAATAACTCATCAATCTCTAATGAAAGAATCAATACTTTAGCACTTTCATCAGAAAGCTCAAATTTTTTTTCTATTTCTTTTCTAATTATTAAATCCTCGCCTAAAAGGGTTATTTTCTCTTTTATAGTTTGTCCCTTAAATGTATTTTTTTCTCCTATATATTTCTCTATCTCTCTTTTTATGATATCCAGTAATTCTTTTTCACTCATAAATCTCTCCATATGAGTCTTTAGTTAAAAAACAAGCGTTTGCCTCATCATAATCTATATGCATATTTAAGGAAAATCTGTCACTTACTCTCACAACAACATCTTCAAAAATTATTGGTCTTAAACTACCGCAAATTTTTACTTTCACCTTGTCCTTATCTTTTAAGTTTAACCTTCTTGAATCCTCTTCTGTCATATGAATATGATTTTTAGCTACAATCACACCTTCCTTTAACTTTAAGTATCTATCACCATTTGTTATTAAAATTCCTGGAGTATCTTTTGTACTTCCAGATTCTCTCAAAACAGGAGTTACTCCTAAAATTCTTGTATCTGTTACAGAGAGTTCAACTTGGGTACTCCCTCTAAATGGTCCTAAAACTACCACTCCTTCAATTATTCCCTTCGGTCCAATCAATCTAACTCTTTCTTTACACGCATACTGTCCAGGTTGTGATAAATCTTTTACTTTATTAAATTGGTATCTCTCTCCAAATAAAACCTCAGCATCTTCTTCAGAAAGATGAATATGTCTGCCTGAAGCCTCTATTGGAATTCTTTTTAAATTTTCATTATCTTTTTGATTCAATTCTTTCTCTACAGCATCCTTCACCAATTTTACAATTTTATCGATTTCCATACTCCCCTGTCACCCCTCTCAACATCATTATATAGATAGCACTGCTTAATCTATTCAGTGCTAACAGTATATCTCTTCTTTCAATTGTTCCATTTTCCTTAACAAAAGCTTCTACACCCTTAATTTCTAACTCTCTTGACAGCGCTCTCATCTCATTTAGCTTTATAACTGTATAGCTATCTTTTGAACATATTCCAAAAAGGTGTTCCCTATTAAAATATTTTTTAGGATTATGAGATATATCTCTAATTTCATCTAAGCTTTTCTCCAAAACTCTTATATCAACTAATGCCTCTCCTATAACCTCTGAAACCAAAATATTTTTTATAAATTTTTCAACACTTTCTAAATCTTTTTGCAATTTTGTGTTCTTTATCTCCTCTAATTCTTTCATTAGAACTAACCAACGACTTTGAAAAGAATCTATTACACCTCTAAAAATTATTCTTTTATCATCTTTTTTTACCAAAATATTCCCGTATATTTGAGTCATATATTCTGGTTTTTCAACATATAATTCTCCGAGCACTCCTTTGTACTTAGGCTTTGATTCCTCATTTCCTATCTTTTTAACTTCCTCGACTCCATTATGTTTCCCAACTATTTTATCAACTACTTTTATATTTTTATCTATTAAAAATTGTCTTGCTGAGGGAGTTAAAATTGTTCCTTTTTCCAAACAAATCTCTTTTATATTTTCATCTTTCTTATAAAGAGATCTTAATCTTTCCTCTGTTAGAACCATAAGTACCTCTCCTATCTATTTAATATATCTGATACTATCCTCTTTATCATCTCTTCCAGTTTATCTTGGGATACTTCGCAACTTTTTTTCTCTCCCTTTATATCCTCCAACTCTCTAACTCCCCAAGCAACCCTTCTTATATTTATAAGATTCAATGGAGTTATATTGTCAGAGGTTGAACTTCCACCAACTGCACCGCAACCTAAGGTAAGTGCAGGAGCAAGATTAGTTGTTCCTCCGATTCCACCCAAAGCTCCCGGCGTATTAACTAAAAGTCTTGAAACAGGTTTTTTTAAGGCAAATTCTCTTATAATCTGATTATCTTCAGAATGAATAACCATAGTGTGTCCTTTTCCTTCTACATTTAATATTTCAATAGACCTTTCACACGCCTCTTCCCAGCTGTTTTCAACATAAAATGCTAAAATTGGAGCTAATTTCTCCCTCGAGTATGGATTTCTTTTTGAAACCTCACACTCTTCTGAAATTAAAACTTTAGTATTACACGGAATATTTATTCCTGCCATCTGCGCAAGTCTTAAAGCGCTCTTTCCCACAATTTGCGGATTCATAGTTCCATTACTTCTCAAAATAAAATTAGCCAACTTTTTAGATTCCTCTGAATTTAGGAAATATCCACCTTGAGCTATTAACTCCTCTTTAACTTTTTCCTTTATCACTTTCTCGACAATAATTGACTGCTCTGAAGCACATATAACACCATTATCGAAAGTTTTACTATCTAAAATTCTCTTTACAGCTAATTTTATATTTGCACTTTTCTCTATAAATGCTGGTCCATTTCCTGGTCCAACTCCTATTGCTGGATTTCCTGAACTATATGCAGCTTTTACCATAGCTTCTCCACCAGTAGCTAAAATCAATGCTGTATCCTCATGTTTCATTAGCTCCTCTGTTGCATCCATAGTGATTGTTTTCACCACACCTATTAATCCTTCTGGTACTCCTGCCTTTTCCGCAATCTCTTTCAATAGATTAGCTGTTTCAATTATACAATTTTTAGCATTTGGATGCGGACTTATTACTATTCCATTTCCAGCTTTCAACGATATCAATGTTTTATAAATTGTTGTAGATGTAGGATTTGTAGATGGAATTAGTCCAGCTATAACACCTAATGGTACTCCAATTTCTAAAACTCCATTTTCATTTTTTAACTCACCAATAGTTTTCATATCTTTTATATACTCATGTAGATATTCTGAAGCAAACCTATTTTTTAAAACTTTATCTTGCCAATTTCCAAAACCAGTCTCTTCAACAGCCATCTTAGCTAACTTTTCATTGTATACTTTTATTCCTTTTACCATAGAATTTATAATGCTATCTATCTTCTCTTGAGAGAATGTAGCATAAATCTTCTGAGCTTCTTTTGATTTTCTTATTAAATCTCGTACCTCTTGTCTTGACATTAAATCTCTATCCATTTTGCCTCCCTACTAAAACTTAAATATAATCAAGTATATTTTCAACTGGGTTATTTATTTTACTGATATCCATATATTTATAAGGTAATCCTGTAACTAAAACTATCGCCTCATCTATAGAACTCGTTTCTCCTCCCACAACAAAATAACATTTTCCTGCTAGTGTCCATCCTAAAACTAATTTAACTATATCTACATCAATACTTTTAATCACATGATCTAAAACTTTAACACCATCAGCTATATTTAAAAATTCAACTACCCCTATTGCTTTAAACTTTTTATCTTCTCTTTTTCTATTCAGTGCTTCCAAAAGTTTTTCACTTACTCCAGAAATAATTTGCTTACAACGTTCTCCCGTTAAATTTTTTAATCCATCTTTAACTGAAGAGTTATCTCCATAAACTATAAAATAATATTTCCCAGGACAAGTTACTCCAGCCTTATATATTTTTAATTCATTAAATTTTACAATTTTATCCAACTCTTCAATTCCTTTTGGAATACTATTAAATTCAACTATGCCTAATGCCTTCATCTCTTCCCCTTTCATTATTTTTAGGGAGTGACTAACATATCACTCCCTAAAATATTTTCTTACTTTGCTTCTTTTGGTAAAATTGCCTCTACATCTGAGTGTGGTCTTGGAATTACGTGAACAGAGATTAACTCTCCAATTCTATCTGCTGCCGCTGCCCCAGCATCTGTTGCTGCTTTTACAGCCCCAACATCTCCTCTAACTAAAACACTCACAAGTCCTCCTCCAACAATCTCTTTTCCTATTAAAGTTACGTTTGCTGCTTTCACCATTGCGTCTGCTGCCTCTATCGCTGCTACTAATCCTCTTGTTTCTACCATTCCTAATGCATTTAAAGTTGCCATAAATATCCTCTCCTTATCTATTTTTTAGTTTTATCTCTTCTATTTACTGCTGATTTTGTTTCTACTTCTTCTACTAAATCTTCTACTATCTCTTTATTTCCCTCTGGAAGCTCTATAACTATCTCTTCCTCTACTATCTCTTCTGTTGGAACCCCTTTTTTTTCTACAGTTTTATGTTCTCTTTTTTTTTCTAACATATTGTATACTTCTTCAGTTGGTCTTGGTATTACATGACTTCCCATGTAAACTCCTAATTTTTTTACCGCTTCAGCAGCAGCTTCCACTGCAACTTTTACAGCTCCAACATCACCAACTATTTCAACTGTCACTATTCCACCTTTTACAAGATGTCTATTTAGAACTTCTACATCTGCCGTTTTACACGCCACATCCACAGCTTCTATCGCTCCAACCATTCCTCTTGTTTCAATCATTCCCAATGCTTTCATAATTTAAACAACTCCTTTTAGAACTTTAGTGGATTTTGAGCAACATATTTCACAGCGTCAGCAAAGGCATCACACGCCGCTTTACACGCCGATTGACTTCCTGTTAAAAGCCCTCCTCCAAAGTTAGTTTCTGATGGTGGTCCAAAAAAAGCTGCTAATCTTACATCTGCTGCCTTCAATGCCACATCAAGTGCATACATAGCTTCCAAAGGTGGTGCTATTAGATATGCTAAAGCTTCTCCCTCTGGTACTCCGGCAGTTTTCGATAAATAACTTCCTGTTCTTGAAACACAGTGAGCATAATATGCAATTGTATCGTCATCATTAGCACTATAAAAACACGCTTCGTTTTCTATAAAATCTACTATTGCATTCAATCCACTTTTCACTTCAGCTGGCGTCGGTCCAGCTATTATTCCAATAACTTCTCCAGCTAATTTTGTATTTGCATTAGCCGCTCCACCATAAAATGATCTACCGTAAACCACTTCAACTTCTGACATTTTTGTTGCATGATCTAGTGCTGTATATGTTACATCATCACAATCCGCTGTAACTATTCCAATACTCTTATACCCTTTTGGAAGTTTAAATTCTTCCGCCATTTTATCATCTACATTTGGTATTAGCTTAACTGCTAAAACACTTGGTTTTATAGGATCGTTTACCATTTTTTCCTCCTTATAATTTTAAATCTTGTCCGCTTGCTTTAGCGTCTAGTATTTTTTTAATTATGTGTGCCACATGTGCCCCTGCTTCCACTGCTGGAGTCCCCTTTTCATGTATATTCGATACAACTGTTCTCTTAGCTTCTGGTATTCCCACATAGCCTTTATATGTTATATATGCACTCATACTTTCCGCAGTTGCTAATCCGGGTCTCTCTCCTATTAATACACAAGTTACTGTTGCACCTAGCGTTTCAGTTACATCATCCGAAGCTGCAACCCTTCCGTACTTTAAGAAAAATGGTGTCCCTGTATCTATTCCATAAGCTTTTAGTCCATTTAGTAACGCTGGAAGTATATTTTCAACGTTTGCTTCTACCGCTGTTGAGCTAAGACCATCTGAAACATAAACTTGTACTGTCGGATTTTGTTTACATCTCTCTTTTAAAACTTTTACTGCTTCATCTGATAACCTTCTTCCCAAATCTGGTCTTGTTATATACTCATCTTTAGAGTTACACCTTGTTTGAACAGTAAAAAGATTATTTTTAGCTAATACCTCATCTGAAACATCTGTGAATACAGCATCTTGTGCTGAAGCATGGTCAGCTCTAAACCTCAACATTGTCGCTGTTGTATATCTTGTTCCCGCTCTTCCAATTCCAACCCTTGCTGGTGTTTTTCGTTTATATTTTAATAGCTCATCTCGATTTTTTGGATTTTTTACATCTATAACCTCTCTCAAATCAATCTTAGTTATATCCTCTACCTCTTCCAAATTAGAAAGTGTTTTCTCTACTTTTTCTTTTACTTTTTCTAGAGACTTTCCCTCCCCATCTATCTCTTTTAAAACTTGTGATATTATATCTTTCAACTCTTTTTCAGAAATCATTATTCTCTCCTCCTATAAAAATAGTGATGCATCTCCTGCAAGATTTGTTAAATTTCCATCTTCATCTCTAATACCTACTTTTTCTAGCCACTCCTCAAACTCTTTTATAGGTTTAACATTTAATGTCTCTCTTAAAGTCTGAATATCATGATATCCTGTAGTTTGATAGTTTAACATAATATCATCTCCAGCTGGGACTCCCATGAAATAGTTACATCCAGCTGCTGTCAATAAAACTGCTAAGTTTTCAATATCATTTTGATCTGCCTTCATATGGTTAGTATAACAAACATCAACTCCCATAGATAATCCGTGAAGTTTCCCCATAAAATGATCCTCTAATCCAGCTCTTGTAACTTGCTTACTATCATAAAGATATTCTGGACCTATGAATCCAACTACGGTATTAACTATAAATGGATCATATTTTTTAGCAAATCCATAACATCTTGCTTCCATTGTCAATTGATCTACACCATTGTGCCCATCTGAAGAAAGTTCAGAACCTTGCCCCGTTTCAAAATACATTACGTTTGGTCCAGCTGCCGTTCCATGAGTTAGTGCTAATTGCCTCGCCTCTTCTATCATGTCTCCCGTTATTCCAAATGCTTCATTTGATTTTTGTGATCCGGCTATACTTTGAAATATTAAATCTGTAGGAGCTCCTTTTCTTATAGCTTCCATCTGAGTCGTTACATGAGCCAATACGCAAATCTGTGTCGGTATATGAAACTTCTTTTTTATCTCATCAAATCTTTGTAGAACTCTGACAACGCTATCAACAGTGTCATCAACTGGATTTAATCCTATTAAAGCATCTCCAACTCCATAACTCAGCCCTTCTAACAATGAAATCATTATCCCATCTGGATCATCTGTTGTATGATTAGGTTGCAATCTAGCTGCTAAAATTCCTTTTCCTCCAATTGTTGTGTTACAATGTTTTTTTACTTGAATTTTACTCGCTGCTCTAATCAAATCCAGATTCGACATCAGCTTTGTAACTGCTGCTATCATCTCTGAAGTCAACCCTCTTCTTAACCACTGGATCTCTCTATCTCCATTTTCAGTAGCCAGTAACCATTCTCTTAATTCACCAACAGTCCACTCTTTTATCTCTTCATACACCTTTAAATTTAAAGCATCTATTATAATTCTTGTAACCTCATCTTGATCATAAGGAACGGCTGGATTTTCCTTAAACTCTTTAAGTTTTATATTAGATAATACCTCTTTTGCCGCAACTCTTTCTTTTGTACTTTTTGCTGCTATTCCAGCTAACTCATCACCTGATTTCTCTTCATTTGCTTTGGCCATAACATCATATAAATTTTCAAATACGTAATCTTGGCCAAAAAGTTTTGTGTGTAATCTCATTTAACTCACCCCAATCTATATTTTTTATTTAATAACTTAAAACTAACGTTTTCACAATTACTGGCAGCACGTTTCCACTTCCAAGAGGCAGCCCAATATCCACAAAATCGCCATCATTAACTTTTATCCCGTCTATACAAACTATTGGAATTCTATTTTCACATTCTAATATTAGGCACTGCCCTAAAACTTTTCCTATATCTTCTTCCACTATAATAACTAATCTCTTAAATCGTCTCATCACCTCGTAAATATTTTTAGATATCTCCTGTATATCTTTATATTTAAGTCCTTTTCTACCACTTAATCCAATGGCTACATCTTGATATCCATCATCTGTTTTAAACCATTCTAATTTTTTTTCTAAAAACTTTACTAAATTTTTATAATCAAAATTTTTATCTGTATCATTTATTTTCAAGACAGGAAGATTTTTTATTGGAAGAACCTCTCTAGCGTAACTTATTGTACTCCCACTTATCTCAGTTGTATGTGAACCTGCTCCTACAACCGTAGCTCTTATAGTTTCTCCCAATTTCACTATATTTATTTTTTCTTTTTCAAACTTTCTTTTTATACAAACTCCCAAAAGTGGACCAATATCATCATAGATGTAGTAATTTTTCTCTTCAGGCTCAGTGTAAATGAAATCGGCTACACCTCCTGAAAAACTAATAAAGTCGCCTTTCAATAGTGTTCTGTAATCTTTATCTGTTATAAATAACTTATACTCTTCACTTTTTGTCTGAATATTTTTCACTGCTTCCAAAAGAATTTCAGCTATTTTATCACATAAAATTTCTAAATCTCTTTCATTAGCAATCTCTCCGACTTTTAAACTTTTTAAATTTAGGTTTTCAATAAGCTTTTCATATTTTTTAAAAATATATGTTATCTTCAGACTATTTTTTTCGAATTTTATTAATCTGCCACCTATATCCAAACAATTTGTATCTTCAACTTCCCCTTTATCAAATAAGGAGATATTCGTTGTTCCACCACCTATGTCTAAGTTATAGATACTTGTATTATTTTCCTCTGAAAACTTCATAGCTCCTGAACCTTTTCCAGATATTATGCTTTCTAAATCTGGTCCAGCTGTCGCTACAACAAAATCTCCAGCCATCCCGCTTAAGGCTTTTAAAACCTCTCTTGCGTTACTCTTTCTGGCTGTTTCTCCAGTTATTATCACAGCTCCAGTACTTATTTTTTCTCTAGGAACCTTAGAGAGTTCGTATTCATCTGTCAATATTTTTTTTAAAGCTTCTATATCGATCTCATAAGAATTTATAAGAGGGGTCGTATAGATTTTACTTCTATAAAAGATTTCTTTGTCTACAATTTTTATTTGAGGAACTCGTGCGCCAGAAGACAGATTTTCTAAAGTTATTTTTGAAAAAACTAATTGAGTTGTAGATGTTCCAATATCAATCCCCACACTTATAATCTCTTCCTTCACTAAATTTACCTCCTAATTAGAACAAAAAAAGCTAAAGATATATAGTTAAACACTATACTCTTTAGCTTCTTTGCTATTTTTAAAATATACAACTTTGTACATTTAATATTCATTTTTTATTTCAAATTTAACTGTCGTTCCTTTTCCTACTTCACTTGTAATCTGAAGATTACCCTTTAACTGTTCTTTTATTATCTTTTCGACTATCATCAATCCTAAGCCAGAGGATGATATTTTTTCCTGAGGAATCCCGACCCCGTTGTCAGAAATTGTAATTCTCGAAAAAAAGTGGTCCTTCTGGATAAATATTTTCACTTTTCCAGCTATATCTTCTGGAAAAGCATAATCTACTATATTTTGGATAATTTCATTGATTACTAAAGCAATTGCTGTCGCTTTTTCAGATGAAATATTAAAGTTATCTCCAATAATAGTAAACTCTATTTTTTCTTTTTTGTCAATAGTTTTTGTCGAATAATTTTTGTATATTAAGTCAACTATTTCTCTTATATTAAGATTATCAAACCCTTTTTCGGACAAAACTTCATGTGTTATAGCTATACTTAAAATTCGACTAATAGTCTCATCTAGAATTTTTTTAACTTCTCTATTTTTAGACCTTCTACTTTGGATTCTTAATAAACTAGCAATTGTTTGTAAATTATTTTTTACTCGGTGATGTATCTCTTTTATCGCCACAGATTTTAACATTATCTCTTGTTCTTTACTTTTTTCCTGTGTTATATCTCTAATTATCATAATCACATTTTGTCTTTTTTTATTCTCTAATGTTGCAAAATAACTAACTGATAAAACCATATCTAATCTACTTATTTCAATCACATCTATTTTTTTATTTTGTAGTATATTTCTAAATTCTACACTATTGATTGCTATATTTTGAAATGTTTCTCCTACAATATTTTTTCCAAATCCCATTTTTTCATAAATAGATTTAGCTACTCCATTGGCATAAGTTACCGTTTCACTGTTATTAAATATCACTATTCCATCTTTTACCAATTCTGGTATCGTGTACCGAGTTTCTAAAAAACTACTCATCAATTCTTCTGGAGTTTCCACGTCTCCTATTTTTAAAAGAGTTTTCTTTTTATCAGAATGCTCCAATATCAAAACACCAATTACTTCATTATTTTCGTTTTTTATAGCAACTACATTTTGTAAAACTATCTCTCCCTCTTGAGTTATAGCTTTATAATTTTTAGAGGGCATCCCTGTCTGTAAAGTCCTTAAAACAGCTGGTTCATTTTTATAAAGAGCTATCTCCCCCGCTATATTTTTGGAATACATACTTCCTGTTTCGGGCTTAGAATGATGTACAACCAAAGCCTTTTCTTCATCCTTCGTGGGGCAATCTATGAATGTATCCACTCCTAAAACATTACTTAAAATTATAGCTGTCTCCTCCAATTTCTGTATCTTATCTATATCCTGCGTAGTCAGAGTTGCACACATTTTACAGTAAGTTTTTATCATAAAAGTTCTCCAGTAGTATTTATAATTTCAGCTAATTGAGATATTGAAATTCTTTTTTCCATACTTATCTTTCTCATCTTTGCATATGCTTCATCTTCAGTCAAAGAGTATTTACACATTAAAATACCTTTAGCTTTCTCCAGCAGTTTTCTATCTCTCAATTTTTTTTCACTCAACTCTAGAGCATTTTTTAACTTTATTTTTTCATTGTAATTTTTATAGAGTAAATCTATTTGTGATAGAAGTATTTTTTCATCCAATGGTTTTATTAGATATCCTGAAACATCATATTCTGTGGCCTCTTTTATATAGTTTTCCATGCTGTAAGCCGTCAACATAATTATGCAATTTTTATATTCCTTCTCTTTTAAAATTTTTGCGACATTTGTTCCCAAAAGAAATGGCATCTTTAAATCTAAAAGTAAAATATCTGGCGTATGTTTTAAAGCTAATTCAACTGCTTCTAATCCATCTTTAGCCTCTCCTAAAACATCATATTCATTTTCTTTTAAAATCTCTACAAGATCCATCCTTATCAAGGAATCATCCTCTGCTACAACGACACTCTTTCTCATCAACTCACCCCAAAAAAGTTTTTAAACACTCCACTCCTTTTAAACCTTTTAAGTCTAAACGAAATATCCTTTCAACTCCCGCATTCTCTAATATCTTTTCGGCATCTTTACAATTTTCTTTCAAATCAATTTTAGTTATTACTCCTAAAACTTTTTTTCCTAAAAACATACTCGCAAAATTTGGTGGATACAAGTTCTCCTCATCTATTGCTGATTGAATTAATATTATGATATCCGCATCTATCGAAACAACATTTAAAGCTTTATAGTACACTTTATTTTCCAAATATTCTCCCGGCGTATCAATTATTTTCCCAGCATAATCTACCATTTGTGTTTTTCTATATTCAACTTTTTGATTATTCAAAATTTGAGTCAGTGTTGTCTTTCCACTCCCAGTTTTTCCTATCAACATTATTTTCATATCTTAGGACCTCGATATGCTTGTAATCGAAAAATTTAAGGATGCCTTCAAATATTCCATAATTGCTTCTAAAGAGCTTTCTATACTCGAAACGTCCCCTGTTATAACCAAAGTTCCACTAAATCTATCTAAAAAACCTATCTCCACAGCCCCAGATTTAGTTGCTATATCCGCCGCTATTATAGCTGCCTCCCCTGGTGTAATTGTCAAAATCCCTATAGCATTTTTATTTTCAACGTTTAATCCCATTTTTTTATAGATATCTAAATTGGGATGAGCTATCAAATGTGCTAACGTTACTTGCTTTCCCGGTACATATTCCTGAATCATTCTAACTTTTTCCATGATTATACCTCTTTTGTTTTTATTTTACTTTATTTGTTTACAATTAAATCATAAACGTCGACTTTTTTCAAGAGTAAAATATTTTAATTACTATTCTTATCAAATTTATCCTCTAACCAGTCTTTTCCTTCTACAAATCTTGCCACTAACATAGCTGCCACAGTATCTCCACTCGCATTTATCATTGTCGCCGGTGGATCAACTAAATATCCTATTGTAGCTATTATTGGAAAGGCTTCAGGCGGGAATCCATACATTGTTACTATTAGCATCTCTCCAATCAATCCGCCACCGGGAACTCCTGACATAACAACTCCTCCAGCTATAGATAAAAGTATTGCACTTATGTAAGTCCCAATGCCTTCAAACGGAACTTGAAATACTCCAAATAGAAAGGAAATTTTTAAAATCGTACTTAATACTGTTCCATCCATATGAGCCGTAGCTCCAATTGGAAGAACTATTTCTCTAATATCTTTAGGTACACCTATTTTTTCACACGCTTCTAAATTCACTGGTAGAGTCGCTAAACTACTCTGTGTTGCTACTGCTGTTACCGCTGGTGGAATTATAAACCTCAATGATTTAACTCCTTTTTTTCCACCTGCAATATATGCGTATATTGGAAATGCTGTCACAAAATATAGTAGACAAAGCGGATAATAAATAGCCAGAGCTCTTGCATAAGAACCCAAAAGTTCTTGTCCGTACTCTCCTATTAGGGCTGCAAAATATGCCCCAAGTCCAATTGGTGCATACAACATAAGTAAATCAACTATCTTTAAGAAAACATCTGCTAAAGCGTCTAATCCCTGAGAAATTACTTTTCCCTTTTCTCCTATTTTATTGACACACGCTCCAAATATTAAACTAAATATTATAAGTGGTAACATATTTTTTCTGGATATTAAAAGTGGAAAATCTGTAACCGTCAACGCCGAAACAATTTGATCCCCTGTAGAAAATGGTTTTAATGCCTCAGTTGCAGATATATTTAAAGCTACTCCACTCGCCGGTGGATAAAAATAAACCACAAATAAAATCAGTACAGAGGCAATAGCTCCCGTTGAAACAAAAACTACCAAGAGCGTTTTTAATATCTTTTTTAATCTTGCCATGTCTGTCATACTCGATATCGAACTACTTATGGTAACAAAAACTAAAGGAACAACTATAGTGAACATTCCATTTATAAACAAATCTCCCAAGGGCTTAAAAACCTTAGCTTTAGCTCCCATCCTTATCCCTATTAAACTTCCTAGAAATATGGAACCTAATAAAATTATTGAAAATCTATACGATTTCCATATTTTTTGCATTCTACTTTCTTTCATAAAATCCCCCTCTATTATTTTTGCTAAGATTATACCACACTAGTTTTTATAGAAGCAAAAAAACTTTATTTTAATTAATTATCCAATATGAGCTTTTAAAAGACTTTAATCTATTTATACTTTTTTATTGACGTATTCTTAATTTCATGATATACTCATCATAGTAAGTATATCGCGGGATAGAGCAGTTGGCAGCTCGTCGGGCTCATAACCCGAAGGTCGTTGGTTCAAATCCAGCTCCCGCCACCAATTTTTATAAAGATTTTTAACTGTCATTTCTGACAGTTACAGACTGTAGACAAATGGCTATCAGATATTTATTATTCGATAGCCATTTTTTTATTTTTATGAATTTATAGTTACTTTTAAAAAAATTAGCATTGAAGAAGTCTTTTCTAAACTTCCACATTGCTAATTTTTTTAAATTCATACACGCAAACTTGAGAGTGAGCTCCATTTTTACTTTCGCTAACCCTCTGTATTGTGTATATCTCATTCCATGTAGTTCTTTCGCGTCAGCGAAAACTCTTTCAATGGTTTGACTCCTAAGAGAATAAATCTCTTTAATTCCTATCGTGTGCCTTATATCTTCTACTTTCTCCAAGTACTCTTCCCATACGTGTCTAGCAACTATTTTAGTCTTGTTTTTACTCTCTGTACATTTTTTAAAAACTGACATTTTTTACAAATCTTTTGATTACTTTTATATTCTTTATATCCCTCTCCTATTAGTAGTACTATATTTCAATATCTCATTATTAGGACATATGTAACAATTATAATACTCATCATAAACATATTCATATTTTTTAAAAAATCCTTCTTTTGTCATAGGTCTTTTATATGGAAAAATTGGAGTTCTATTGTCGTCTATTATTAGCTTTGCTATAGCAGGAGTTCCATATCCCGAATCAGCAACTATATTTTTAATATTAGGATAAGAGAGTGTTATTTGTTGATAAAGTTCTGCAAAAGATGAAGAATCATGACAGTTTCCAGGAGTTAAGACAAAACCTAGAACAAAGTTATTTCTATCACAGGCTGTATTCGCGCTATACACAGATACTTTTTTGTGTTCGCCTTTATGAAATACCCCGCATTCAGGATCAGTCTTGCTTATCTTAATTCTTTTTATATCAGTTTTTTTATCAAAATTTAAAGTTTTTTTTATTAATTTCTCTATCTTTAGAAATTTCTTCCTGAAGAGAAGATTCATAAAATTTAGCGCTGACTTCAACAAATTTACTAATACTTTTTTTATTATTGGCGTTTGCTTTTATATGAGTTCCATCAACAAATATGTTTTCCTCATCAAGGAAATTACATTTAGCAACTTCAACAAGAATTTGTTTAAAAATTTCGTCAAAAATATCAGTTCCTTCAAATCGTCTTTTATAGTTTTTACCAAAAGTTGAAAAATGGGGAATTTGTTCATCAAATCCATAACCAAGATACCATCTGTATGCAATATTAACTTGTATCTCTTTAATAGTTTGTCTCATAGAACGAATTCCAAAGATATATTGAATCATAATTATTTTAAAAAGAACTATAGGATCGATACTTTCAGTACCATAAGGACTGTACAAATGTTTAACTTTATCATAAATGAATGATAAATCAATAGCTTTGTCAATTTTTCTAATAATGTGATTTTCAGGAAGAAGATTATCCAAATTAATAGTTTTAAGCGCATTTCTTTCATCAGCGTTTTTAATTCCCATCATAAATTAAATCGCCTCCTTATTTAAAAATATTATATCAAAAAATTCGAAAAAAAAAGCTGTAGACAGTTGCTCGTCTACAGCCTGAAGCAGGCAGAAAAACATTCTGCCTGCTTTTTTGCTTACCAGTATAATATTGAAGTTAGTATACTTTATTTTTTTCTTAAAATCAATAGAAAATCTAGGAATCCTACATTAAAAAGTTTTTTCTAAAAGATTCTTTTTATAAATTGTTTTATTATTGTATTTTAATTTTATTCCAACAACTTCATATGTTATATCAATTACAGAAAAAGAATTCATATAAGGTGAACTTAATGTTGGAGTTGTTGAATTATTAAATTTTTTGATTTGATTTGTTATTACTAAAAAATCAATAGTAAAATTATTTATTTTATAATTATTCTTTTTCATAACATCTTTAGGCATATCGATAACAATTTTTTCATAATCATCACCTTTTATATAACGTTTTGGGTATTCAATTTTTTCTAAATATGCAGTTGTTCCAATAGTATGGGAGGTTGAAACATTTTTAATAACTCCTAAAGCATTGCTTCTTAAATATTTTCCTTCTCTAGCTTTTTTTGTTAAATCTATTAAAACTCCAGGAGTAATATATAATTTTTCAGTTTCAGGATTATAATTAATATTAATTTCACTTCCTTTTTTATTAAAAACAAGAACTTTATCAAAAGTTTCTTTAATTTTTTCTAGCTTCAATAAATTATTTTTTATCAAATCAAATTCAGTTTCATACTTTTTTTTATTTTTATATATAGAGTCTAATTGTTTTTTTAGATTCAAGTCTCTATTAACAATAGCTTTAGGATCTGAATAATTTTTAAAATTGTCATTATTTAGAATGTTGTTAACTTCATTTTTAACAAAATGTTGCTTATAGCTTCTTAAATTTTCAGCATTTTTCATATCAGCTCCAAATGGTTTTTTTTCAAAACTATAATGTATTCTATTTCGATCATTAACATTATATGTTAAACCTATAACTTCAAAATCTGTTGGATCTAAATCAAAATATTCAAACCAAGCAGCATTATGAAACTTTAAAGCTTCTTTAGAGTAACCATCTTTATTAAGATCATATTTATTGTATCCATCTTTATCATATCCCTGTTGATTATAACCATCTTTATTATAGCCTTTTTTGTTGTAGATAGTTAAAGTTTCTTTATTAACTCCTTCAATATTGAATCCATTTCTATCGTAACCATGCATATCATAACCATTAACATCATATTTTGTTCCTGTTTTTATATTTATTCCTTGAGTATTAAATTCAGAATTTGTACAACCTAAAACTAATATAAAACTCAAGCTAAATAATATTTTTTTCATAATCTTCTCCTAATTTTACATAAATATTTATCAGTATTAATATAAAAATTATTAATAACAATTTTAAGATTTTTAAAATGTTAAGTTAATTATTAATTTTGATCTTTCATTTTATAATGTATTTTAGCATTAAAAATAGTTAAAGAAATACTTTCATGCACATCATTTATTTTTAAATATTGTTCAAACTTTTCTGTTTTGTCAAGAGTAGTAATATCTAAAACTAATTGTTCTATTTCATTCATTGTTTTACTTAATACTACAAGTTTATTAGTTGTTAAAAATGTTATTTTTTTAGTTCCTATAATATTTGTATAATTTAAAATTTTAAATTTTTCTATTTCTATTTCATTTAAAAGATTTTGAAAATCGAGTTCAGCTTCTTTAGTTGTTGGAAATTTAGTTATTTGATATATTTGACTATAATCCTTCAGTGTAAAAATTTTATTACTTACACCATCCTCAAATTTTTCAATTTTTATTTCATTGGCTCCATATTGTTCTTCAAACTTTGCCATTGTTGTAAATGATATTAAAACTCCAAATATAAAAATTATTTTTTTCATACATTCCCTCCATAATTGATAGATTTAACAGTATAAATAAAGTATAAAATATACTTTATTTTGAAGTCAAATAAAAAATAAAATTTTTTTAATTAATTATTTCTTTAATTTGGAGATTATTGTAATTTAAGTATTTACAAATTTGAATTAATATATTATATATAAATACATGTAATATATTAATTTAAAAAGGAGAACTATAAATGAATTTAATTCAAGGACAGACAATTATATTTAACAGAAAAAAACTTTTGAATATTTAAATTCTTTAGGAAGAGGAGGAACTGGAGATACACATTTATTTTTAGATAAAACAACTGATATTAAATTTGCAATAAAAAAATATTTACCTTATAAAACTGAATTTAAAAAGGAACTTTATGAAAGATTTGTAAATGAGATTAAAATTTTATTTAAAATTTCTCATCCGAATATAGTTAGAATATACAATTATTATTTATATCCTGAGGTTTATGCAGGATATTTACAAATGGAGTATATTCAAGGAGTCTCGATTGAAGAATATGATCAAGTTTTTCCATGGGATAAAACTTGGGAAGATATTTTTGTTGAAACAATTAGAGCCTTTAAATATTTAGAATCTCAAAAAATATTACATAGAGATATCAGAGCATCAAATATAATGAGAACTTTCGATTAAAATGTTAAAGTTATTGATTTTGGATTTGGGAAAATGTTAAACATATCAACAGATGAAAATGAGAATAATAGTGTTTTGTTAAAGTGGCCTGTTACAGAATTTCCTAAAGAGATATCAGAGGAAAAAAACTATACCCAGCAATCAGAAATATATTTTTTTAGGTAAAATTTTTGATTCTACATTAAAGAAGAAAAAACAATATAAAAATTTTAGATATAAAGATATTTTAGAAAAAATGACTAAAATAGATTTAATAGAAAGATACAATTCATTCGAAGATATAGAACAAGATATATCATCAGATTTATTTAATGATATTGAATTTAATGAATTGGATAAGAAAATTTATAATGAGTTTACAAAATTTCGTGAGTGATATTTGTAAGTTTTTACTTGAAGATAGTTTCTCTATTTTCTAGCCGATAACTGTTACCTTTTAGATTGAATACCTGGCATCTGTAAACTAACCGATCTAATATTGCAGCGGCTAGAGCTTCATCTTGAAGAAGCTCTGTCCATTGACTAAAATCTTTATTTGATGTTATACAAATTGATGTTTTTTCATGAAGTCCACTTACGATTTCAAAGAATAGATTAGCATCTTCCTTGGTTAGTGGAATATATCCAACTTCATCTATCATTAGTAAATCACATTTATTTAAGCGATTTATTACCTCTTTTGATTTTCTGCAACCATCCTTATTCTTTAAAAAATATATTAATTCACTCATAGTAAGAAAAAGAACGTGATATCCTAATTCTACAGCGCGGTAGCCTAACACTATCATCAAATGCGACTTTCCTACCCCAGGTGGTCCTAAGAAAATTAAGTTGTACATATTATCAATCCATTTCATTTCTTTTAAAATATTTATTTTAGTTTTATCAATAGATTTTTGAAAAGTTGTATCAAAAGTTTCTATCTCTTTTGGATAAGGAAACCTTGCTCTTTTAATTCGATTTCTTAAAGCATCTTTTTCTTTTCGCTCAACTTCAGCTTTCAGTATCTTAAAAAGAAATTCTTTGTACGTTTCGCTTCCTTGTTCTGCTTCTTCGATAAATTTCATAATGCTAGTTTTTAAAGTAGAAAGTTTTAGTTGGTTTGCCATATCTCTTAAAATGTCTAAATCATTCATAGTCCTTCCTCCTGAATATTGTGGTATTCTAAAATACTACGTGTATTTACATCACAAATTTTAGCAATCAAATCATTTTGTGAAGATTCTTCTTTTTTTATGGGTAAAGCATATTATTTAACTTTCAAAGTTAAAGTTGCTAATGACATATCTCCTTTTAAAAGAGAATATTCAACTCTTCCAATTAAAGAGTTTAAAGAAAATTCATTCCCTAAAATTTGTAACTTAACTAAATTTCTTCTAACATTTTTAGGGTCAGAAACTATCAATTTTTCAATATATTCTATTAATTTATCGTTAGATTTAAACTGTTTAAATACTTCAGTTTTAAGCTCTGAAATTCCTTTATCTATTTGTCTATGATATGGGTCTTTTTGTATTAATTTACCTTTTCCAGTAGTTATTTTATATGAAACTATTAAGTTTAAATCCAATGTTTTAATTTCGAGTAGATTTCCAACAATATTTAAAACTACATCTTTATGAGCGCTGTATGTTCCTTTAGGCAAGGAATATCTATTACCTTCATAAGAAATCGTATTGTCTTTTTTTACTCTATGTTGTATAATTTGGATGTCTTTAGATAAGTGCTTATCAGAAAGGTATTGTCTTTCCAGGGAAAATACTTCTGATGGCACTTTTTTTGTTGTCTGATGAGTTTTTGTATTCCCAGTTCGCTCTAACCATCTATGAAAAGCTGCATTGAGGTTATCAATCCCTTCGTATGTTCTATGATTAGCAAAATTGAACTTAAAGTATTTAACAACAGCTTCTATTTTTCCCTTACTTTCTGAATCATAAGGTTTACAAAACACAGGTTTAAATTTAACTTTTTCAACATATTCTTCAAAAGTTTTACAGAGTTTAAAAGTTCCATCTTCATTTTCATTTATTAACGCTACTTTCGTTCTATCATATACAATTTCTTCTGGAATTCCACCAAAGTACTGAAAGGCTTTATTATGTACATCCACAAAATCTTGAGCATTAAATGGTTTATCTTGCCAATAACCATATTTATATCTTGAATGTGATAATACCATTGCAAAAGTCCACACTTTTACGGGTTTATTTTCAATATCGTAAAGAATAATTTCTCCAAAGTCTACTTGCGCTTGCTTCCCCATAGGAAGTTCTTCTACAGCTACATATTCTTGTTCTTTAATTTTAAATAATTTAAAAAAATTAATTAAAAAAAATTCACTAGAAACTTTTATTCAGAATAATTCTGAATTAATTAATATTTTTGTAAAAGGAACATATACATATACTGTAGAAAAAAATATAACTATAAAATTAGTAAAAGATTTTTATTCTTTTCTTTATGAAATTAATTCAAATCAAAGAGCTATTGTTTTAGAAAATCTATATTCTAGATTAGCAACAATAAAAACAATAAATGATGATGATTTTCCATTTTAAATGAGAGTGTTTAACTCTTTGTGTAAACCTCAGTAATTTTTCTAGATTAATATATTTAATATTTTTTACTTTTAATACTAATATTTTTTTTAGAATAATACGAATTTAACTCGGCGTCAGGGTTTTTCTTTTGACGCCTTTTCTATTTTTTCAATAAATTTGCTAATATTGT
>NZ_CDRRQU010000039.1:0-22260 GCF_977044495.1 Cetobacterium sp.
ATATTTTATTTTTTAATAATATATCTTTATTTTCTTCCAGTATATGATTTAATATATCCTCTATAGATAAAAATCCATTTTTTGTAGCTTCAGTTTTTAACCATTCCTTTTTATCGCTGTAAGTATCCTTTAAATGATTATTTTTTTCTTCTAAAGCTATTACTTCAATAGAAGTACTTTGAATATTATTAAACTCCTTGAATATACTATCTCTTATTTCTCTAAGGGAGATTTCTAAATTTTCTTTTTTATTAGAAACTTCACGGTATTCTTTTTCCATATTTTCTAATAATAGTTTTCTATTAATTATGTAGTCTAGAGAGTCACTTTCAAGTTTTAATAGGGCTATCTTTTTTCTTTCCTCTGAAATTTCCTTTTTGTAAAGGATAATTTTTTCCTCTACTCTATTTAAAGTACTTTCTTTTTGAACTATATTAGATGAGTAGTTTTTTAAATTTGATTTTAAAACTGCTATTTTATTCACTAATTCTTGTTCGTTCTCCAGAATATTTTTTTCTTTATTTTTCAAATCACTTAAAATTTTTTCTTTATTTTGAAGTTCTTGTTTTAAATTCTCAATATTATTTATTTCTTTTAGTTCAGCTAATTTTTTTAGATGAAAGCTAAGTTTTGTATCTATTTCTACAAGGGATTTCTCTAATTTTTCTTTTCTTTTAAGTAATTCATCCAAAATAGAACTATCTATACTCATAATTTCTTTAGCTGGATTTGGGTGTTCTGTTGAGCCACAAACAGGACAGGATTTTCCGTGAATAAGATTTTTAGATATTTCAAAAGCTTTGCTTTCAAAATTTTGTCTACCTATCTCTTCAATTTTTTTTAAATAAGTTTCTAATTCCTCTGTTATTGACTTTTTTAAAACCTCTTCCTCTTTAACCTCGATTTCTAATCTATTTTTCTCTTTTAACTTTTCAGTTAGTAGTCCTATATTGGTATTTAGTTGTTTTATTTCGTTCTCTATGAAGATTAATTCATCTCTATCTATTTTTTCAAGATTTTGAAGATTATTATTTTCATCTTCTAGTACAAGATTGTTAACTTCTAATTTTTTACGTAGCGATTCCAAATCTAAAGAGATTAAACTTAAGTCCTCTAGAGCTTCCACTAAAAGTTTTTCTTTAAATTCTATAGCTCTAATATACTGTTCTCCTTTACGTAAATTATCTAACTCGGTATAATCAATTTTAAGATTATCTGACTCTAAAATCAATTTATTTAATTTATTTTGTTTTTCTTCTTCATCCTCTTTAAGATTTTCAAGAGTGGAGTTAAGTTTCTCTAAAGAGTGTTTCGATTTTAGAAGAATATTTTGATTAGTTAAAATATTTTCTTTAAGAGTTGTTATCTCATCTATAGCATTTTTAAAGGATTGTGCAATTTCATGTTTACTTAAAATATTTTTATATAAAGCAATATCCTCTTTTTCTAAATCTAATTTCTCTAATTCACATAGGTACATATCTAACTTTTCAAATAATAATTTTAATTCTTTGGATTCGTTATACTTACAAATTAAATCTTTTTTAGTTAATAGCAGATTATGGTATTCTCCCTCTTTGATTAAAAGAATATCTTTGATGCTTTCTATACTTTCTAAAGAACAATCGCCTTTTCCTTTTATCTGATTTTCTAAAGATGTTATCTCCTCTTTTAATCTATTATTTCTAACTTTTATCTTTTCAGACATTTTAGTTCCATATCGTTCTAAATCAAAGATATTTTCCAACATGGTCATTTTATCAGAACCTTTTAGTTTTAAAAATTCACTAAATTTACCTTGAGGTAGCACAACTGATCTTGTAAAATCATTTACATTTATACCAAAAAACTCATTTATTTTACTTTCTACATTTTTGACCGTATCAGCTATAACATCTCCATTTAAAATTAAAATTGGATTATTTTGCTCAAATTTTTCTTCTCCTTTTCTAGAGAACTTTTTTTTATAGCATCTAGTTATTTCAAAAATATTACTTCCCAGTGCGAATTTGAAGTAAACTTCTAAGAAATCACTATCTTGATTTAGACATGGTCTTATATTTTTTCCTTTACTTCCCATAGTTCTTGGGATTTCATCAAAAATTGCGAAAATTATAGCATCTAATATTGTAGATTTTCCGCTTCCTGTTTCGCCGAAAATACCAAAAAGTCCGAGAGTTGTTAAAGCTTCAAAATCAACTATTTGTTTTTTAGAAAAACTTTGTAGTCCAGTTATTTCTAGTTTAATTGGTCTCACTGTATTCACCCTCCTCTAAAATCTCTAAGAAAAGTTTTGTTATATTATCACTTGGGGGCAATCCCATTGTTTCCTCTTTGTAAAACTCTATAAAAGCCTCTTCCAGACTTTGTTCACTATAATTTGTAGCTTCAATTTCTTTTGATTCTATATTTATAATAGGGACTATTTCTAAAATATTTTTATTGGATTTAATTTTTCTAATTGTAGAATTTGTCAATGGCTCATCTATCTCTACATTCAAATATATCCATTCATTTTTATCGGTAAGCTCTAGGGATTTAATAATAGCCTCTTCACTTCCAGTTACAGTGTATTCTTTTATAGGCTTATAGTTTTCTAATGGAATCTCTTTCAAAATAGTTGAGTTTTTTGTTATGTCAGCAATAAAAATTTTTTTATTAAACCTATTTTCACTTACTCTGTACTCTATCGGTGATCCACAGTAATAAGCATTTTTCTCTTTAAAATACATTGGTTTGTGAACGTGCCCTAAGGCTATATAATTGACCTCTGGAAGATCATTTATAGCAATTGCACGCGAACCACCTAGTTCTAAAGCAACCTCCCCCTCTCCCATAGAGCCAGCTACATATATATGAGTCATCACTATAGTAGGAATATCCTCTTTATTATAACTAACTCCCTCTGCTAAAATATCTTTGATTCGAGTATTGAATTTGACGTTGTCAAATGTTTCGTTCAAAGTAGCTTCACTTGGAAAAGGAAGATTATATACATAGATTTTTTCATTATTTTTTTCTATAAAAATTCCACCCGGAACAGAGTTATAGATATTAAGGTTTCCATATTTTCCAATTTTAATTTCTTGAAAAGCTCTATCATATATTATTACTCCATAATCTTTAGCTAGATGTGAGACTGCTGTCAATCTTTGCGGATTATCATGATTTCCTGGAATTATGATAATTCCTGTCTTACCATTTAATGATAGTTGTTTTATGCTATCAAAAAATAATTTTTCTGCTTCAGCTGAAGGATTATAGGTATCGTAGATATCTCCTGCTAAAAGAACCAAGTCAATATTTTCCTCTTTTATAACTCTTTCCAGAGCGTTTATAAATAATTTTTGTTCAGATATTCTTGATTGTCCTTCAAGTTTTTTACCTAAATGCCAATCAGATGTATGAAGTACCCTCATAAAAGTGCCTCCTAAATTATTTTTTCTTTAGTACAGTGTATCACTGAATTTAACAAAATTCAAATTTTAAGGTAAAATAAAAAAGTGCCTAATAGACACTTTTTGTTTAAAAATTATTTTCCTGTCATTCTTTTTAAAGCATTAGCTACAAATTCAACTTGTGTTCCAACTATAATCTGAACAGAAGTTTTGCTAGGTTTTAATACTCCAGCAACTCCTAATTTTTTAATTTCTGCATCATTCACTAATGAACTATCTTTCACATCAAGTCTCAATCTAGTAATACAGTTATCTATACTCACCAAGTTATCAATCCCACCTAAAAGTGGTAACATTTTTTCAGCTAATTCATCATTTGTAGAGAATTTGGATGAAGTATTTTCCTCTTCAGATGGGTCAATATCCTCTCTTCCGGGTGTTTTAAGATTAAATCTTGTAATAATAAAGTAGAATATAAAGTAGTATAGGAAGAAAAATACAACTCCTTGTATGATCAACATATACCATCCAGTAGCTAGTGGGTTTCTAGATGATAATAGCATATCTATTAATCCAGCAGAGAACCCAAATCCAGCAATCCAGTGCATAGTAGCAGCTATAAATAATGAGATTCCAGTCAATATAGCGTGAACTAAATACAATCCAGGTGCAACAAACATAAATGCAAACTCTAGTGGTTCAGTAACTCCAGTTAAGAAAGTTGCAAAACCAGCAGCAATCATAATAGATTTAATTTTATCTTTATTCTCTGGCTTAGCTGTTCTCACAAAAGCAACTGCAGCCCCTAGAAGACCAAACATCATAATAGGGAAGAATCCAGCTTGATACATTCCCGTTGTTCCAGGTATTCCCGTTCCATTTGCTATTGACTGAGCTCCCCCAAGGAATCTAGGAATATCATTAATTCCTGCAACATCAAACCAAAATACAGAGTTTAAAGCGTGATGTAAACCAACTGGAATTAAAAGTCTATTTAGGAATCCATATATTCCAGCTCCAGTAGCTCCCATTCCACTGATTCCCTCTCCAAAATTAACTAGTCCATCATAGATTGTTGGCCATATATACATTAAAATAAAAGCAACTATAATCATAACAAAAGATGTAATTATAGGAACTAATCTCTTTCCACTAAAAAATGATAGAGCTTTTGGCAACTCTATATTGCTGAATCTATTGTATAAAGCTGAAGATATAACCCCAACTAAAATACCAATGAACTGGTTATTTATTTTAGCAAATCCAATAGGAACATTATCTATTTTCATAATTTGACCAACAGCACCAGGAGATAGTAGCGTGGTAATTACTAAAAATCCTACTAGACCTGATAAAGCAGCAGAACCACTTTTATCCTTAGACATTCCAAAAGCGACTCCGACAGCAAATAATATAGGCATTTGATCTATAATTGCTGCTCCAGATTTAATAAAAAATGCTGCTAATGCGCTATTTCCTCCCCAACCACTTGGGTCAATAAAGTAACCTAGTCCTAATAAAATTGCAGCAGCTGGTAAGACTGCAACAGGAACCATCAGTGCTTTACCAATCTTTTGTAAATAAGTAAACATTTTTCCCTCCTAATATAATTTATTTCCAGCACATTGTATAATAAAATAATTATTGTGTCAAGTGCAATTCATATTCTAATAGAACACATTAGCTATATTACATACAGGTATTTTTTTCTTTAATTTTACTGAAAAGTATGCTACAATAAGACAGATATATTTATATAGATAGGCGATGGAGTTCGCCATTAAACGCTAAAAGCTAATGACTCCTACTCTTTTTTAGGGTAGGAGTTTTTTATTTTAAGGAGGAAAAGGATGAATTATTTTATTGCTTTATCTTTTTTTATTTTTTTAACATTTTATTCAAACTATGTAGGAAAAATTTTTGAAAAAATTAGACTTCCATCTTTAATAGGAATGATGACAGCTGGAGTTTTAATTGGACCTTACGGATTTGATAAAACTCCAGAATTGGCTCTTAATTTAGCACCTATTTTAAAAGATACAGCTTTAATAGTAGTCTTATTTATTGGAGGGCTTGGAATAGGAATGGATCAAATAAAAAAAATAGGTCGTCCTGCCATACTATTAAGTGTTATTCCTGCTACTTTGGAAGGGTTTACCATAGCATATTTATCAACTATTTTTTTAGATTTTAGTTTTATTCAAGGAGCTATTTTAGGCTTCATTATAGCTGCTGTTAGTCCGGCAGTTTTAATTCCATCTATGGTGAACTTGATAGATAAAAATATTGGACAAAAAAAATCTATCCCTCAGTTATTATTAGTTGGAGCATCAGCAGATGATACAATATCTATAACACTTTTTACTTCATTTTTGGCGATATATTTTCAAAAATTAAGTGGTGAAACTTTTGATTTTAAAACTCAGTTATTTTTTATACCAATATCCATTGTAGTTAGTTTGATAATTGGCTGGATAGTGGGATTTATTGGAAAATATAGTTATTTTAAAGTAAAGAGTAGTGTAATAAAGACAATCATAGTTTTCATTATTTGTGTGACTCTTAGATATATAGAGAATAGATTTCACTTTACACTGTACAACTCGTTATTAACAATAATGTCTTTTGGATTTTTTGTTCGTTATTATGAAAAAGATAAATATGGAGATATTCATACAAATATGAATAGACTTTGGAAATATGGAAAAATATATTTGTTTACATTTGTTGGAATGGCTATAGATCCAGGATTAGTTAGTGGGTATTTTTTTGTTGGATTAACAATTTTAACATACTCTTTATCTGTACGATCAATTGGAGTTTTAATCTCTTTAATTGGAACTAACTTATCGTATAAAGAAAAATTATTTTGTATTATTGCTTATCTTCCCAAGGCAACAGTTCAATCAGCAAAAGCAGGAATACCGCTTCAGATGGGAGTTGTAGGAGGAGAAGTTATGCAAGCAATAGTTATTTTAAGTGTATTAATAACAGCTCCTTTAGGAGCCATAGGAATAAACTCTACATATAAGGTGTTATTAAAAGATTCCTAAAAAAATTTTTAAATTAAAAAGGAAATTTAAGCTTTTTAAGTACAAACACTGTAGTTGCTTTTGTTTTACAAAAATTTATATTTGAGGTGATTGAGTATGATTGAGTTTAAAAAAGTTACCAAATCCTATGATAAAAGAACACTTGTTTTAAAAAATATAGATTTTAAAATAAAAACTGGAGAGTTTGTTGTTTTGATTGGTGAATCAGGTTGTGGTAAAACAACAATGATGAAATTGATAAATAGGCTCATTGATCCGACGAGTGGAAGTATATTTATAGATGGAGAGGATATAAGTAAAATTAATCCAATAACTCTTAGAAGAAGAATTGGGTATGTCATACAAAAAGAGGGGCTGATGCCTCATATGACTATTGGTGAAAACATTGAGCTCGTTCCAAAACTTTTAAAATGGGAAAAAGAAAAAAGAAAAAATAGAACTTATGAGTTGCTGAATATTTTAAATCTTGATCCTGAAATATACTATGAGAAATATCCTCATGAAGTATCTGGAGGTCAAAAACAAAGAGTTGGTATAGCTAGAGCTTTAGCCACAAATCCAGATATAATTTTGATGGATGAACCTTTTTCTGCATTAGATCCAATAACTAGAGAAAGTATTCAAGATGAAGTTTTAAAATTACAAAAAGAATTAGGTAAAACGGTCATATTTGTCACCCATGATATGGATGAAGCTATAAAATTAGGTGAGAGAATAGCATTCTTAAAAGATGGAGAGATTTTACAATTTGATACTCCAGATGAAATTTTAAAAAGACCAGCTTCAGAATATATAGAACAATTTATAGGAAAAGATAGAATTTGGAAAACTCCTAAGAAGCTTCTTGTTTCCGATATAATGTCTAAACATTATTGGACTATTGAAAAAAGAAGTAATATTTCAAGAGCTTTTAATCTTTTAAAAACCCATGATATAGATTTTCTTATTGTTACCGAAACAGAGGGAGGAAGATACAGTGAGCCTATTGGAATGATATTTAGAAAAAATTTAATATATGCTATGGAAAATAATATCTTAAGAGTTAGAGATATTATGGATAAAGATTTTACTACAATAGACAAGGATAGCAATTTATTAGATGTTTTAAATAAGATGTCGAGTATAAATGCAAAAGTAGTACCAGTAGTTGATGATAAAAATAGATTGACTGGAGTAATAACAAACTTAGGATTAGTCAATGCTATTAGTAAAATAGCTCCATCTACTGATAACGAAGAGATAACACTAGAAATGGGGGACACTGTATGAACTCATTTATAGGATATTTTATTGAAAAACTTCCGGAAGTTCATGTTGCACTTATACAGCATATTGAAATAACAAGTCTTGCTGTGTCTATTGCAATTGCGATTGGAGTTCCAATAGGAATTTTTATAACTCGAAGTGAACAACTTTCTAAAGCGGTATTAACTACGGCAGGTATATTTCAAACTATACCTAGTTTAGCCCTATTTGGTCTTATAATTCCAGTTATGGGGATCGGGGTAAAACCCGCGGTCTTTGTACTTTTTTTATATTCCTTACTTCCAATTATAACGAATACATATATTGGAATAAAAGGTGTAGATAAGTCTACAATACAGGCAGCTATAGGAATGGGGATGACAAATTTTCAAGTTTTAACTAAAGTTAAACTTCCGATTGCTGTTGCAGTTATAATGGGTGGAATTAGAATTTCAACAGTTGCTACGATAGGCACTGCAACAATTGCAGCGTTGATTGGAGCAGGAGGGCTAGGAGAACTTATTTTTAGAGGTATATCTACTAGTAATAATAATTTGGTTTTAACAGGGGCAATTCCGACGGCGATACTTGCATTTGTTGCCAATTATTTTCTAGGTGTTTTAGAAAAAGTATTGACTCCTAATGGAATGTTAACAGATTTTAAAGAAAAAAAGAAAAATATAAAAATTCTAAATATTATTGCGATTGTTTTGATTTTGGGAGCTGGTTTTAGAATCTATGAAAATATTGAAAGTAGCAATATTCCAACAATTGTTGTTGGACATAAAAATTATAATGAACAGAGAATCTTAGGTGTTATGATATCACAAATAATAGAAGCCAATACTGATTATAAAGCTAAAACTGTGGAACTTGGAACAGGCACAGTTATTTTTGAGGCCATAAAAAATGGAGATATAGATGTGTATCCAGAATATACGGGAGTGGCATATGCTGCTTATTTAGGTAAAAAAGAAAAAGCGGATGCAAAGACAGTATTTGAGACTATAAAATCTGAATATTTAAAAAATCATGATTTAGATATAAGAGAACCTATAGGGTTCGAGAATACATATGCTTTTGCTATGAAGCCAGAGGTAGCTAAAAAATATGGGATAAAAACTATTAGTGACTTAAAAAAATATGCCAATAATATGATCTTAAGTGGTCCACATGAATTTATGGAGAGAGAGGATGGACTTTTAGGAATACAAAAAGCTTATAATATAAAATTTAAAAGTATTTTATCTATGGATCAAGGGTTGGTAATCAGTTCTTTACTTTCAGATAAAATTGAAGTCGCTTTGGTTTATTCTACGGATGGGTTAATAGCCAAACATGAACTACTTCTACTAGAAGATAATTTGAAATTTTTTCCACCTTATGAGGTTGTGATAACGATTAGAAAGGGATTTGAAAACATAAAAGGAGATATAATAGAGACCTTGGATTCTCTTGTGGGAGCTTTAAATGAAAACGAGATGCAAAAGTTAAATTTATTGGCAATCGAAGGGAATGAACCTATTGAAAACATTATTAATAATTTTCTTATAGATAAAGGAATTATAGAGGATAAAAATAATAGAAATACTATTTGATAATCTATAATTTAGCTAAATTCAAAGGGATTATATAAAAAGGTTAAAACCTTTTTGTATAATCCCTTTAAAATTTATGTTTATCATTTAATTTTATAAAAATATAAAATATCCTAACAATGGTAAGGCTAAAATTAACACTGGAAGATTTAATTCTTTATACCTTCTAGTCAATATCTTGATAATTACGTATGATATAATTCCCATACTCATTCCAGACGCCATATTATCTGTAAAAACAGTAAACATAATTGTTATAACAGCTGGAACAAACTCGGTCATATCATCCATATCGATAAATTTCATGCTTGTCATCATGAGAATACCTATAAAAATTAATGCTGGTGCTGTTGCAGCAGATGGAATTATATAAACAATTGGTGTTAAGAAAATTGTAAATATAAAACAGATTCCTGTAGATATTGCTGTTAGACCTGTTCTTCCTCCCTCTTCAACTCCAGCTGCTGACTCCAGGAATGTCGTTATTGTTGTAGATCCAAATAGAGCTCCAACGATAGTGGCGATAGAATCGACTAAAAAAGGTTTATCAACTTCTGGTAAATTTCCATTTTCATCTAAAAGTCCAGCTTGAGCTGAAACTCCTAGTAAAGTCCCTAGAGTGCAGAAAAAGTCTCCTACAAAAAATGTAAATATTAAGGGTAAAAATGCAAATTTTAATGCTCCCATTATATCAAGCTTAAAAGCTATAGTGGATATTGACGGTGGCATTGAGAAAAAAGTTTCTGGTATCTGAGTTATTCCCATGGGGATTCCAAGCAATGTAGTAACTACAATACCTATCAGAACTCCCCCTTTAATTCTATTTAAAACAAGTGCTATTGTAATAAAAAGTCCGATTAAAGATAATATAGTATTTGGATTATAGATACTTCCCATAGATATGCTTCCATTTGAAATAGTCATGAGTTGACCATTTTTAAATCCTACCATAGCTATAAAAAAACCAACAGCCACTCCTATCGCAAACTTTAAATTTCTAGGAATTGCTTCTACAATAAGTTCTCTTAAACCGAAAACTGTGAGAATTAAAAATCCTATTCCAGATAAAAAAACCATACCCATAGCTATTTGCCAATTGACCATTCCACCAGCAACTAGAGTATAAGCAAAAAAAGCATTTCCTCCCATAGCAGGTGCCATAGCAAAAGGTCTATTTGTATATAGTCCCATCACAATAGAAAAAGCAGCTGATAGCAGAGCTGTTACAATAGTGACAGCTTTGACGTCCATTCCCGCAGCATTCATAAACAGAGGTTGAACAATCAAAATATATGCCATTGTCATAAATGTTGTAATACCAGCAGTTATCTCCGTTGAAATTGTGGTATTGTATCGACTAAGTTGAAAGTAAGAATCAATAGCCCTTAGTATACTATTATTCTTTTGTTTGATGTTTTCCATTATGCCTCCTAATAATAAGTCATTTACGGTGACTTGTAGAAACTCCTGACCTTATTTCAGGATTATATCAGTGATAAAAATACAGACCATTGTACTATACTTCACAAATGTTGTCAACTTTTTTATTTTTTATTGTGTGTAGTATTTATTTTATTGTCATATTTTTCAGCTAATTATATAAATATAAAAATAATAATTAATTTATATTTATATAGATAATAAAACTACATATAATGCCTCTTATCTGAATATTTATAATTTAAAACTAATTATTATTAGAAATAATATAGAAATCGTTGTAAGTTTTTATAAAATATGAGATAATGAAAGTAAATAAAACGTATAAAAAGGAGGATTTTTATTAATGTATAATGTTACAAGAGAGATACTAACTGAAATTTTAAACGGATACATTAAATTAGCCAAAAACTTAAATGGCGAATTAGTTGTATTGAACAAAATTAGTGATGAAGCAGATGAATTTTTGATTAAAAATATAAAAGACTTTAATTTTATAAAAACAAAACGAGGAGACCTGTTAGAAGTTACTATCTATGTTGAGGACGAGGATGAGATATATGAAGAGTTTATTATTGGAGACGGAAGTGATTACCCAAAAGTAGAGAGAGATATTTATAAAAAATTTCCTAAATACTTTAAAGTAGAAAATTTACAAAATAAGTCCGATTCAAATAATTCTGGAAACAAAAACCAAAATTCATTTAATAAAGATTCTCAAAATAACCATTTCCAAAAATTTATACAAAAAAAGAAATAAATATAATAAAAGAGCAACTCTAATATTTTATTTTAGAATTACTCTTTTTATTTTTTTCTCTAAAAATTATTTTTATAAATAAATAATTTATCTTTTTTTAGTATTTTTAGATTTATTTCTATCTAATACAAGATATATTATTGCAATTAATTCTATTAGACAAAGAAGAGATACAATCGCAAAAGCTAATTTATAAATATTTTTAGCTGGATTTTTTTCTGTTTCAAGAACTTTAATATTTACTTCTTGTAAATTATTATTTAAGTTTTCAGAAGAAGAAGGTGTAAAAGTATTTTCAGATTTTGTATTTTCCATATTTTTTTGTATAGGTCTATTTTCAGAAATATTATTATTTTGAAGCTTTCCTCCTACAACTTTTATATTTTGTGATGGAATTGTTAAATTTTCATATTTTTCTGTTTCAGTATTAAAGTAAGGAATAACTATTTCAGGTGTTTTCTCTATTCCTCCATTTTTAGGGATAAATGCAACTTCGAAAGTTTTTTCATTATAATAGTTATTTCCCTTAATTTCTTCAGTATAGTTTTTAATACTTTGAAAAATGTTAAAATTACTCTGATTTTCAAGAGGTAAACTTTCTAATAAAGCTAAATTTCCACTTCCAGACAATGTCACCTCCAAAGTTATTGCCTGTCCTACATTAACTTCTTTATTTTTCCAATTCTCCTTGTAGCTAAGAGTTCCTACAATATCTTTGAAATTCTTAGGAATGCCAACCGGAAGTGGTTTTATATCTATTTTTATATTTTCTCCACCAACAAGAGTTGTATTTTCATAGAAAAAGTCTCTTGTAGGCTCTCCAACTTTTACTTCACTTGTTGTAATATTTTTTTCTCCACTGCTGTTAGCTTGCAAAATACCTTTGAATATATTTAATTCAATACCTTGTTTACCATTGTATTCTATATGACTTTGTACATAGCTATTGTTATTATACTTAGTGATATCTTTTACTGAAAAATCTTGGAAATTAGGTGCTTTAATTTGAGAAAAAGAACTAATATTTACAGTACTTATAAAGTTCTCTTGAAAAGGTATTTTTTCACCAAAATAATAACTTTTTTTAGGTATATCTGCTTGTAAAGTGAATTTATCCTTCATCACTGCATCCAGTTGCTTATTTTCTTTTACATCTATCTGAATAGATTTTTCATTTCCTTTCTCAGTGATAACTTTTACTATAAATTCCCCATCTTTTTTAGGTTTCAATCTATATATATCACTTTTTGCTGATGTCGTATTTCCATTTATAACATTATAGCTATTGCTAGAACCTTTAGATAAAATATCAAAATTTTCTATTCCTTCTATTTTGTATTTTTCCTTATCCTCATTTATAAATGAAACTTCTAAATTAAAAACTTCATATTTTGAAGGAGCTAAATTAGAAGAATTTAATACTAATTCAGAAAAAGTTAATTTACAAAGCATTGACATTATTAGAAATAAATTAATTTTTTTCATTCTGCTCTCCTCTACCATCTATTTTCGCTATTTTTATTCTCGCTTGTATTTAAAACTCTCTCATTGTTTTTAAAAGCTTGTTTTTCATTTCCTTCAAGCCTTTGCATAATACTTCTTAATTCTTCTTCTTTTTGTTTCATAGCTTTTTCTTCTTGAGTCAACTCTTTTGGAGTATTTCCTTCATTTCCCTTCTCATTTTTGGGATTATTTGCTCTGTCATTATTCTGAGAAGTATCCTTATTCTCCTGCTTCTTTTCTTGATTTTGTTGTTGGCTATCCTTTTCTTCTCGCTTTTCATCTTGGCTTGAATTATTTTGCTGGTTATCTTTTTTATCTGTATCATTTTTTTGCTGATTATTTTCCTCATTATTATCTTGTGAATCATTTTTATTCTGCTGTTCTTGCTGTTGATTCTTTTCATTTTTTTGCTCTTGTTGTTTTTTATCTTGATTCTTTTCTTGTTGTTCCTGCTCTTTTTTTTCTTCCTCAATCTTATTTTTTATGATTTCAAAGTTCTTTTTAATATTGATGTCTTCATTGGTATCCATAGCTAATTTATACTCTTCTAAGGCCTCCTCCGCTTTATTTTCTTTTACTAAAGAGTTAGCATTGACGAACTTTAAATACCCCGGTTCTTCAACTGGTTTATCTTTTTTTAATCTCAGAACTCCGAATATAATTAAAGATATTCCTAGAAGAAGAATTAATATTTTTTTAAACATATTCCCCCTCCTTCTCTTTTTTTCTTAAAAAATATCCTATTAAAATCAATAGCAATCCAATTCCCAATGGATATTGATAGTACTGTTCATAAATATTTAGTTTTTCGTCTCTTTGCGAGGTTTTATCTAACTTGCCAATATCAGCAATCAATTTTTGATAATTACCTGTATTCAAATTATTTAAAGAGTAATATTGCCCACCGCTTTCTTTAGCTAACTCTTTTAAAAAGTCATCATTTAATTTAGAGACAACTATATTTCCGTTGTTATCCTTTATAAATCCATTATCTATTGGAATTACGCTTCCTTCATCAGTCCCAACTCCGAATATAAAAGTTTTTATATTATTTTCTTTAACGTATTCTAAAATTTCAGGATTTCTCTCTCCACCATCTGAAAAAATAACTACATTTTTATCTTTTGCGGCAGTTTTTTCAAAAGAACTGTTCGCTAATTTTAAAGCTTCTAAAAGCTCAGTTCCTCCTCCAGAAATAAGCTTACTATCTATTGCATCAATATAATTTATTGCCATAAAATAGTCATCAGTCAAAGGCATTTGAACATAAGCACTATCAGAAAATGGTATAATTCCGACTCTATCTCCTTTTAGATTATTCAAAATTTCTTTTAATTCTTTTTTACTGATTTCAAGTCTATTAGGATATGTATCTTCAGCTAACATAGATTTAGATATATCCATAAGTACATAGAGATCACTTCCCTGAACGTCTATTTTTTCCTCTTCTTTTAATTTTTGTGGTGAAAGTAATGCTAAAAATATTAAAATACCACCAATAGAAAGAAACAATGCCTTTATAATCATAATTAAAGTATCTTTTTTCCAGCCTATTCTTTCTAATATTTTTTCTCTTTTTATTATCCCTAATATTAAAAATAAAATAGTTAAAATAGGGATAACTATAAACTTAATACTAGCAGTGTTTCCAAATTCCATAATTATCCCTCCTAAGGTATTCTTATATACTTAAAATATTCAAAAAATATTCCCAATAAAAATAAAACTAAAGCAATTTTTAATAACTCTTGAAAATATTCTGTGATATTATAGATACTTCTACTATCTATTTTAGTTTTTTCTAGATTATTTATCTCATTAAAAATATTTTGAAACTCTTTAGAATCACTAGCCCTAAAATACTTTCCATTTGTTTTTTCCGCAATAAGATTTAAAAGATTTTCATCAAGTTCTTTATTTTCAACGTATGCAGTTCCAAAAAATCCAGGAACTGCAATCTCTTTTGCTCCAATTCCGATAGTATAAACTTTTATCCCTAAATCTTTAGCTACTTCAGCAGCACCTATAGGACTCATCTCACCAGAGTTATTTTCACCGTCGGTCATCAAGATGACAACTTTAGATTTTGAATCAGAGTCTTTAAGTCTATTCAATGCCACTCCCAGTCCCATACCTATGGCTGTTCTATTATTACTTGTTATATCATCTGTCGTTATGTCTGAAATCATATTTTTCAATACACTATGATCAAATGTTAAAGGCACTTTTGTATATGCTTCTCCTCCAAAAACAACCAATGATAGCCTATCATTTGGTCTTTTATCTATAAATTCTTTTAATAATTCTTTTGATTTTTCTAATCTATTCGGATTAAAATCCCTTGCTTCCATAGATTTTGAAAGATCCAAAGCTATCGCAATATCTATACCGTCTTTTTTAACGGCTTTTCCTTCCGTTGTAAGTTGAGGACGAGCTAACGCTAATATCATAAATATAGTCGCTAAACATATGAAAATTCGTCCTAATAGATGTTTTTTACTTCCTTTTGAATATTTTTTTATAATTTTTATTCCTGGAACCTTAATAGTACCTTGAGATCTTTTTCTAAAAAAAAGATAGGCAACTATAGGAATCAGTATCAATATATATGGCATTTTAAAGTTATACACTGTTCTTTTTCTCCTTTCTTAATCTCTCTACTGTTTCTAAGGCTCTTTTTTTATATTCTAAGTAATCTCCATCTCTATTGGGTGCAAATTTCAAATAGTCCATACTTTTTATAAATTCAATATCTTGCTCTGTAAGAGGATATATTCTTTTATACTCTCCTCCTAAAAAATTAGTTCCATACACACTATCTATATATTTACGTAACTCTAAACTAATTTTTTCTTTCCAATTGGTTTCAGTGACTTTAGTCATTCCCTTTTTAAATATTATGTATGGATTTTTGGCTCTATCCACCAAATGCATAAAAAATGCTGTTAAAAGGGCAATTGCTCCAGCTATAGTTGCTAATATTCCCATATGCGGATAATCGTTTTCTATGTAGATATTATTTGGATTGGAGAGGGCATCATAAATTTCCTTTTCAGATGGTTCTATCGTGGGAACAACATCTATTTTTAATTTTTTATTTCCGATTTGAATTTCATTTTCACCAACTTTATATGTAGTAAACACCACAGTATAAGAACCGTCCTTATTTTTTTCTAAGGACGATATTTTATAATCCTCTAGAGCCTTTTCAATCTGACTTTTATCGATAGCCCCCTCTATTTTTAAAGTGATTTTATCACCTATATTATACTCTTTACTAAGGGATAAGAGAGATAGAAAAAGAAAAAGACCCGTAACTACTTTTTTCATCGTACCCTCCCTCTATTAAAAAATTTTGAAATCTCTTTCACGTAATCTTCACCAACATATAAATTTATACCGTTTGAAATATTATTTATATTTATATCACTACTATTTTCTTTGTAATTTTCAATAACTATTTGTTCGCCAGTTTCAGAATCCTCTAGAGTAAAAATAGCACCAATTGGAAGCGATTCATATTTTTTATCACCTATCCTCACTGGAATAATTTCATGTCGTTGAGCTAATATCTTTAACTCCTTTTCATAGTTATCATCCAAAAAATCTGATATTAGAAAAATAACTGACCTTCTTTTAAAAATTTTACCGAAATATCTCAAAACCATAGAGATATCCGTTTTATCTCCTTTCGGCTTAATTGTCAATAGGTTCTCAATTATAGATAAGGTGTGTTTTTTTCCTTTTTTCAAAGGTATAACTTTTTCAATTTGATTTGAAAAAAACACTGCCCCTACTCTATCACCATTTTTATTGGCACTAAATGCTAAACTACCAACTAGTTCTGTTATAAGGTCTAATTTTTCTCTAAAGCGATTGGAAGCGGATATATCCACTAATAAAAAAACTGAAAGTTCTCTCTCCTCAACAAACTCTTTGACATATGCTTTCCTTTGCTTTGCAGTAACTTTCCAATCTATTTTTTTTACGTCATCCCCTGGAGCATATCTTCTAATATCAGAGAACTCCATCCCATTCCCTTTTAAACAGGATTGGTATTGTCCAGCAAAAATATTATCAGATAAAATAGTAGCTTTAATTTCAATATTTTTTATTTTTTTTAAAAGTTGTTTCTTGCTATCTAATTTGTTATCCATAGTCGCTCCTTATGGTAAAATAACTGTTTTTAATATATCATCTATAATATCTTCTACATTCTTATCTTCAGCCTCAGCTTCGTATGTCAAAATAAGCCTATGACGTAAAACGTCATATATAACTTTTTTAATATCTTGTGGCATCACGAAGTCTCTTCCATCTAAAAATGCAGCTGCTTTAGATGCGATAACTAAGCTTATACTTGCTCTAGGCGAAGCTCCACAAGCTATATAATCCGATTGTTCTCTAGTTTTAAATACAATATCTAAAATATATTTTTTTAGTTTTTGATCTATAGTTACTTTTTTAATAGTCTCTTTTATTTCTTCCAAATCTTGTAATGAAACTATTGTATTTATAGGAATATCTGAAAAGTCTTTCTCTCCTGTTAATAAATCAAGTATCTCCATCTCCTCTTCATATGTCGGGTACTCTATTTTAACCTTCATTAAGAATCTATCTTGTTGTGCTTCAGGTAAAGGATATGTCCCATCTTGTTCTATAGGATTTTGAGTTGCCAAAACTATAAATGGTTTATCCAATTTGAATGTTTCATTAGCAATTGTAACTTGTTTTTCTTGCATTGCCTCTAAAAGTGCAGATTGAACCTTTGCTGGAGCTCTATTTATTTCATCAGCAAGAACAATATTGGCAAATATAGGTCCTTTTTTGACACTAAAATCTCCCGTTTTTTCGTTATACATCTCTGTTCCTACAATATCACTTGGTAATAAATCTGGAGTAAATTGAATTCTTGAGAAGCTCAATCCTAAAGTGTCTGCTATTGTGTTCACTGTTAATGATTTTGCTAATCCAGGAAGTCCTTCTAATAGAATATGATTTCCCGTCAAAATTCCTATCAGAATTTTTTCAACCATATCTTTTTGTCCAATCACTTTTTTAGAAATTTCATTTTTTAAAGTATTTATTCTTTCCATACTTTCCTCCTAAATTTTATTTAACATTATAACTTATTATACGGCGTTTCTATCAAAATACCTAAATTTTTTGACGAAAAAAAAAGGGCAAAAGTTTTATACTTTTACCCCTCCACATTATTTTTATTTTAAATTTTTATCTGACCATAATTTTCTCTATTATATCTTTAGGTAATGGTTTACAAAAAAAATATCCTTGAATATAATCAGCTTTCATAAACTTTAAAAGTTCCAAATCCTCCACTGCTTCAACTCCTTCTGCTATGACTTTTAGATTTAAAGCATGAGCTGTATCTATACATAGTTTAACCAAAGTTCTATACTCCTCACTATCCTTCATACCCCAAATAAAACTCTTATCAATTTTTATATTAGAAAGTGGTATTTTTACAAGATAATTAAATGAAGAGTAGCCAGTTCCAAAATCATCCAATGAAATTTTAATTCCAATATCTTTAAGTTCCTTTATTTTTAAAATATTTTCTTCTATATTTTGTAGCAACACAGTTTCAGTAATTTCTATTCCAATACAATTTGGATTAACATCAGTTTCGGATATAATTTTTTTTATAGTTCTAACAAAACTGTGCTTCATTATTTGAACCGCCGATATATTGACAGAAACAATAATCTTTTTATCTCTATCGCTATTTATTTTCTTAGCGAATAAAAATGCACTTTTAATTATAAACCTTCCAATTTCATCTATCAGAGTGGATTTTTCCATAATGTTTATAATATCCACTATGGGAATTTTTTTATATTTGTCACTATTCCATCTAAGAAGTGCTTCCAATCCCATAAGCTCTTTATCACACGTATATTGTGGCTGATAATAAAGTTCAAGCTCATTTCTATCCAAAGCATTTCTTAAATCTTGTTCTATCTCCTCATTTAAACATCTTTTTTTATCTAAATCTTGGTTATAGAAAACATATTGATTCTTGCCTTGATCTTTTGCCTTATATAGAGCCAAATCACCTTTAGTTAGAAAATTATCTATCGTTTCCTCATCCGTATTTCCAGTAACAATTCCTATGCTTGCAGAGATTTTATTAAATTTTCTTTTTTTTCCACTTAAAAGATTAAGAATTTTTTCAGCCATTTCAGTGGCAATCTCTTTGTTCATTCTTCCTTCCCAAACAATCACAAATTCGTCTCCACCAATTCTAGAAACAAACCCATCTTTACAAATTGTTTGTAAATCTTCTCCAAACTCAATCAAAATCCTATCTCCGTGTTGATGTCCAAAACTATCATTCAGAGATTTGAAATTATCTAAATCCATAAACATGATTGTAACATCAGCATATTTTCTGATTAAATAGCTTTCTACGTAATTATATAAGCCTCTTCTATTGGCTAATCCTGTTAAAGAATCTGTATATGCCATCTCTTTTATTTTTGCCTCTTGATTTTTTATCTCTGTAACATCCCTCATTGTACAAATAATACCTATAACTTCACCAGATATATCAATAATCGGCGATTTGAAAACTTCAACTATTTTTTCACCATTCTTAGTTTTTAATGTTCTCACTAAAGCTATATCAGTTTTATTGTGAATTACGTCATTATCTTCAATTTCAATACTTTTTTTATACTCATCTCCTAAAAGATGTTCCTCTTTCAATAAAAGATAGGAAGATTTATTTACACTCGTCAATTTATAAAGCATTGAGTTACTTTGTATGATATCTCCTGTTCTATTTTTAGTAAATACAGCAAAAGGCATATTCTCTAAAAGAATATCAAACTTTACATCTTTATTTTTCAAATCTGTTATATCTTTTGCAATTCCCATTGTGCCCAAAATATTATTTTTTCTGTCTACCACTGGTACTTTATAAATATTAAATTGCTTATAACCTTTTTTTCCTGGAATTATCTCATCAAAAATTAGTCTTTTTCTTTCTGTCATAACTCTTAAATCGTATTGACGACAATTCTCTCCAATCATACCATCCCATACAAAATAGTCATCTCTTCCTTTTATTGTTTCAAAATCTTTTCCACAATGCTCTCTAAATTCATTGTTGACAAGCATATACTCACTCTCTTTATTTTTAAACCAAGCCATATAAGGAATATTATCTAATAAAGTATAAAATTTTAATTTACTTTCCTCCGCTTCCTCTTTAACTAAAAGTTTTTCTTTTAACTGATCAAAAACCAATCTAATCTCTTTTAAAGAGTACGGTTTTAAAAGAAAATTATCGGCCCCTCTTTTTATATAATCAGAAGGTCGCTCTTCTTTTAAAATATTTACTGATACAATTATTCTATCTACTTTCTCCTTAAAGTATTCAAATACATACTCATTATAACTATCAAATACTATGAAATCATAGATTTTAAAATTAACCTTTAAATAGTCTAAAATATTTAAAAACTCAAAATCATACTCTTGTAGGAGATATAATCCTAACTGTTCAAGAGATGTTCTTGCACTTGCACTTTCATGTAAAATTAAAACCTTTGATTTTTCCATTTAACTTCCTTTATTCTTGATTTTTCCATTCTTACATACATTTTCTGATATTTTAACACATTTTACAGCTATTGAAAATATTAATATTGAAATTCTAGTCTTTTGATACTATAATAGTAACTATAAAATAATTTTTAGGGGGAATATATGTATAAGTTGATAGTTTCTGATTTGGATGGAACTTTAGTTGATAAAGATAAAAATATTTCTGAATACACAAAAAAAATTGTCGCTCTATTGAGAGAAAAAGGAATTGAATTTATAATAGCTACGGGCAGAAGTTACAAAGGAGCTAAACATGTCTATGATGCGTTGGAATTAAATAGTGAAATTGTTTGTAATAATGGAACTACAATCTATGATAATAAAGGAAAGTTAATCTTCCAAAGAACACTAGATTCCAAAATAGTAAATGATGTTTTCAAAAAATCTTTGGAGGCAGACTGTGTATTTTTTGCTACATATGGGACTCAAGTTTATATTGGAGAGGGAAGCATAGAAAAAGCTAATACTTTTTTATTTTATCCACTTGAAAACCCTATTGAAATAAACTTAGATAACATTGACTTCTACACTTTTGAGAAAATAGTCTTAATGGATAAAAATAGTGAAAAATTGAAGTGTCTTTCATCTTATTTTAATAGATATGATGAAATCAATGCTTTTATATCTCAAGAGGATTATCTCGATATTGTTCACTTTGAAACATCAAAAGGAAAAGCACTCGAAGCAATAGCTAAATTAAAAAATATTGATTTGAAACATACCATAGCTTTTGGTGATGCCTTTAATGATTATGAAATGCTTAAAGTTGCCGGAAAAGGTCTTGTTATGAAAAATGGATTTGAAGATTTAAAAAAGGAGTTTGAGACATTGGACTTAACTAATGACGAAAATGGTGTGGCAAAATATTTAGCCAATCTATTTTTTCTTGAAAGTAGATAGATATATTAAGAAGGGAATCGTTTAAGATTCCCTTTTTTGTAAAAATATAATATTTTCTCCATTAAAGGCTATTTTTTGATTTTATTTAAAAGTAAGTTTAGAACTTTCTTTAGCATAGATATTCTTATACCACTTCCTTCGAAAATCGGTTTATAATGAGTAAATGTATCAAAAGTATATTTACCATGATAACGCCCTAGTCCACTATTCCCTATTCCGCCAAATGGAACTCTTTTATCGACAATTTGGAGCATGGTACTATTTATACACACACCACCAGCTTTTAATCCCTTTGTCGATAGATTTCCCTTATCGCTTCTAAAGATATAAAGAGCCAGAGGTATAGGTTTTAATCGTAGCTCCCAATAAACTTTTTCTAAACTTTCATACTCTATCAATGGTAGAATGGGACCAAATATCTCCTCTTGAGAGATATCATCTTCGTCCTTTGGATTTAAGACTATCGTAAAGGGAAAAAGTCCCTTATTTTTTATATCCTCACTTATTTTTCCATTCTGGTATATTATATTTTGATTATTTAATAGTTTTTCCAATCTTTCAAAATGTTCAACATTTATGATTTTACCTTGAATATCGCCATTTTTCCTAATGAATTCTCTCGTTAATTCCACAAATTTATCTTTCAATCCCTTTGGTAAATATACGTAATCTGGTGCTATACAGGTTTGCCCTCGGTTAAAAAATTTACCCCAAATTATTTTTTCTACGGC
>NZ_CDRRQU010000040.1:0-19597 GCF_977044495.1 Cetobacterium sp.
AAAAATATAGGAGTTCAACTAGATAGAACATATACTTTAAAAATATATACTCCAACGGGAGAGATAGAGACAAAAGAGATAAGAACCTCAAGAACATATAATCAACAGGATAAAGGCGAGATAGAGTATTCAGTGAATTGGAGAGAGGATAAAACCACAGGTGAGTACAGAGGAACAGCTGATTTTTACTATGGAGTAACTGAAAATCTAACTTTGAGTAGTGGATTTTCAAGAAACCCCATTGAGGTAGAGGACAAAAATAAAAGTAAAGAACAAGATAAAAAAATATCTGAATATAAATTTGATGATAGATTAAGAGGAGAAGCTATATATACAAATTATATATATAGTTTTCCATATACAGTAAGTTTAAATACTGAAAAAGCTCTATCTGGGTATGAGCAGGGAGATAAAAAGTTAGATGACTTATACACTTTTGGTGGAATGGGAACAATAACTTTAAAGGATTTGAGAGTTGAATATAAAGATAAACATCATGGTCCATATTTTGATGAAAAGAGAGTTCAAAGCTACGATCTAACATATGATATTTTTGATAATGCTGTTGAGTTGGTATCTAATATTGAAACTATAGAAAAATATAGTGGTGAGAAAGAAACAGTTCATGAATATGGATTAAACTTGGCTAAAAGTTTTGGAAATTATTCTGTGATGGGTGAATATACAAGAACAAACGAAAAGCAAAATATATATAGAGGAGATCTATATTATAACGGATTTGAAAAAATATCTGTGAGGCTGAGTGGTGAGTATAAAGAGGCATCAAATAATGAGAAAGATGAGTATGAAGGGAAAGTAGCCGTTAGAAACAAAGGGTGGAATGATAGATTTGATTTTTCTGTGGAAGCCAGATATAAAAATACGGGAGAAAGTGCTTTAGGGCTATCATTCTCAATGAAAATAGATGATTGGTTCGTGATGGACGGAAGTGCTGATAGAGATGGGAACCAAAGATTAGGAGTAGGAATTGATAAAGTTTTCTCATTGAAAAATCCTTTAGAGAAAATAACTGATATCAATAGTTCCAGAGTTAAGGTTAGAACTTTTTTAGATAAAAATAAGAATAATGTTTGGGACGAAGATGAAGAGATTATTCCAGATATGGAAGTTAAAATAGGTGAAAAAATGATAGTGACGAATGAAGAGGGAATAGGATATATCTACGGTCTATCCAATGGAATTCAATACGAAGTAAAGGCGCAGTTAAATAGACCAGAGCACCATCTATCATATTCGGCTATGAAAGTTTTACCTAAATCGGTATCAGAGATAGAGGTTGATATTCCAGTTCAACCATTTGTAACATTAGAGGGGTATATATCTTTGGATGGACTAGACTTAAATGATGAAGATACTGCTGAAATATATAACAATATAATTGTTACAGTGTTAGATGAAAATGGAAAAGAGCTGGAGCATACAATTCCTGAGGACAATGGTGGATTTTATGTGAGCGGGTTGTTCAGCGAAAAATATAAGGTAAAAATACAATACCTAGGTACGGAAAGTGGTATAGAAGAACATATTGAAACAATTGAACTGGCATATGGAATACCAGATAAAAATAGATATGTGTTCAATTTATCGGAAAGATATTCAATGTTAAAAAAGGATGTGACAGTATGGGATTTATATACAAATTAATATTATTATTGCTATTGAGTTCAGCTATTTGTTTAGGAGATGACGTGACACATAGACCAGTTACACTACCAGCATTTCCAAACTTACCACAGCTACCTCCTTTTCCTGATGATATGCCAACCTATACACCGGTGGAGGAGTTGAAACCGACTCTTGAAAATGAAACGGATAGAGGAAGAGTTCTTGAAAAAATAGATACACTGATGCTAAAAGTGGAGACAAATGTTTACGTACCTCTGGAGATAATATCAGATGTAGAGATAGAAGCGACCTTAGTGGATGATCAAGAGGTAACAGTTCCGTTTAATATAGAGACTAATAAAGAGCCAGATAAAAAAGATTATTATAGGTTGAAATTTTCAGAAAATGAAATTGATATAGATCGTGATGGAGTGATAGACACGTATCTTTATACAACAAAATATATAAATTCTAAAATATCAGATGGAAACTTTGTAAATATAAAAGGTGGAGGAATATCGACAGAGGGAACTTTTTATAAAAAGGTATATTTGACAATTGAGGTGGAGTAAAATGAAAATTTTGAGAATTATGTTGTTTTTAATATTTTCTACACTATCTTTAGCTAAAATAGATATAAAAATGGTTGAACCTATGATTTTTAAGCCTTTAAACACAGAGGCTTTAGGGACAAAAGTATTGGCTAAAGGAGTTATAGAGATATCAACAGATAATAAAGATGAAGACTATGGAAAACTTTTAAAGTTTATGTTTCCAAAGGTTGGATTTTTAACAAATAGGAAACAATGGTTAAAAGTTGAAGGTTTTTATATAGAAAAGGATAAGGATGAACATACCGTTTCAAGAGAGAAAGAACATATAAATTTTTATGGAATCATAGATAGAAAAAATATAGGGAAGTGGGACTCAGCACCTGAAGTGATAGAGGGGTACTACGTGGGATATGTTCCTATAAATATAGTTCAATATGGAAAACTTTTAGATAGTATAAAAGCTGAAAATTAAAAATAAAAGGATGTGTAGGGATATCCCTACACATTTTTAATATAGGAGAAAGTGATGAAGGGAAAGATAAAATTTATAATATTTGGAATAGTTCTTATCTATGTAGGATATAAAAAAAATATATTTTATAGACCTGAGATACAGTTATCAAATGACAGCTATGACAGTATTGTTTCAATTAGTAAAAATAGAAAAATATTAAAAAAAGATAAAATATATTTTTATCAAAATAGTGATGAGATAATGGAAGTATCCTATAAAAATGTGAAAAGTCTTTCTGAAAGATATTTGGAAGTCACAGATGAAAATGAAGACAGAAGAGTTTTAGATTTAGAAAAAAATAATTTTGTTTCACTAGAGTTCAGTGAGATTTTAGGTTTAATAGATGAGAAGTATTTATTGGTAGAGGATGATGGAAAACAGTTCTATTACAATCTACTTGAGGAAAAAGAGATTGGGAAGAGATATGAGAGAGTTGGAGTTCTTTCTGAGAATAAGGCAGTGTTTATAAAGGACAATAAAGTGGGATTTATAGATGGAGAGGGAAAAGAGGTAATAAAAAATAGATTTGAAGCGGCAGGAGATTTTGAAAATGGATATGCTGTGGTGATTACTTCCCCATATGGAAGATATAAATATATAGATCAAAATGGAGTAGAATCAGAAAAAGAGTACGATTATATTAAAGCTTTTAAAAAAGATGTTTTACTATTAAGAGATAAAGAGGTAAACATTTTAATAAACAAGGGAAAAGAGATAGAGACAAAAGATAAAATAATCCCATTAAATGATGACTTTTACCTATTTAAAAATCTGGATACAAATATAGGGCAGATTTTTAGTATAAAAAGCAATGGCATTATTAAAAGATTTTCAGGTGAATATGTATGCTTGATAGATGATGAGATGATAATAAGAGAGAAAAATAGCTATTATATTTATAGTTTAGAAACAAAAGAGACAAAAAAAATAAAAAATGATTTTGATGAGTTAGAAATATATAGAAAAGATTATGCTATAGGTAGAAAAAATGAAAAAGCATATATCTATGATGAAAATTATAAAAAAATTTCAAAAGGGTTTGATATTATCTATCCTAAAGCGTGGGACCTATTTATAGTGGGAGAGGAAACAGGATATGGGGTTATAGATGAAAATGCAAAAGAGATATTGCAGGCGAAGTATGATTCAATCCAGTTAATACCAAAATATATAATAGCAGAACTAGATGGAAAAAAAATGATTTTTAATAGTCGTGGAAAAAATATTTTACTTCAGGAGTATGATGAAATCGTATATATAAATGGAGATGTATATGTTCGAGAGAGTAATCATAAATGGCGAACAATAATAGAAAATAAAAAAAGGAGTTAAATTTAGATGAATATAAAAAAAATATTTTTAATATTGGTAACATTTATATGCGTATTTTTTTATGGTAGTAGTAAGGACACTGAGAGTATACATAGTGTTAGTTCAAAACGTCCAGCAGAATTAAATTTGAAAATTACTAAGAAAAAATCAGCGGAAGAGTTGATGCATATTGATAAAGAGAATAAAAAAATATTTTACTTTTTTGGGGATGAAGGACTTATCAAAGGGGACTTTATAAATGTTACAGAGAAGCTTTCAGAACAAGGGTATACATCTAAAACATTTTCTAAAATAAGTGGAAATAAAAACGAGTTAAGATATAGTAATCAGGAAAAAAATGATAATTTAAAATATATGGCTGAAAGAGGAGCTGTAACAAATAGGGTAGTGGTTGGTTATAGAAATGAACCAAAAAATATCTTTATAGAGTTTTATGACAGACTTAAAAATTTAAAAAAGGTAGTAAAAAATAGATATGAAGAGATTGAGATAAAGGAGATCTTTGGAGAGTTTGATACATCAAAAAAGGAGTTTACTATTAACTTTTCTAAAACAGCAACTGAATTGGAAGAAACATCTTCTAAAGATAAAATAGAGATTTTTACTTTTGAAAAAGATGGGAAAACACAAAATTTAGATTTTACAGTGGAACAGTCAAAAGGGAGTGAAAAGGGTAGTATTAAAGTAAAAACAATTACAGATTTAGAAAATGTATATCTTGCTCATTTTGACAATCAGAATAGATTAAAAAATATGTATTTACTAAAAGAGAGTCCAAAAGATGGGAAAAATTTAGCTACTAAAAGTTCATATTTTACGTGGAGTAAACCCGTTATAGATATTACACAATGGGATAGAAAAACTAAAAAAATATCAAAAATGAAAACAAATATGGATATAGTATATGGAACAGAAATAATTTCAAATGGTGTAATACTTCCTTATGTAGATATAAAAATGGGAACATTAACTATTCCAGATGAAGTGGTAACTCCAAAGGTTGCTATAGAAAATCCAAATGAGTTGAATTATGCTGGACAGGTGTTACTAGCAAATGAACAGAATAAAAACATAGTGGGAAGAATCTATTTAAAAAGTGAAAGTCTATCGCCTAAAACGCCAGTGAAAGGATTGGATTATCAAGAGATTTTAGATTCAACATCTGTTATAGAGTACAGTGATGAGGAAGTTAAAAATGCAGATATATATTTGAGACTATATGATCTTCCAGAAACAGAGGAGAGTCTTTTTATTGCAGGAAACCTAAAGTATATAAAAGGAGAAAATTCAAGAAATATAATAGAGATATTTGATGAGAATAATGTAATTATACAAAAAGAAGCACTTCCAGAAATAGAGATTTTAGATATTCGTGACAATATAAAAGAGAGTATTAAAATAGTTAAAAAAAATATCAATATAAGTGAAGAGTTAGGGATTAACATTGGAGATGATATCCAGTGGACTAGAAGAATGAAATATGTGGATATAAAGTTAGCAGAAATCAATATAACTGGTTTTGAAAATAAGACTACAAAAATAAAAAATCCGTATATTGAGATATCAACATCAAATTCAAAAAGTGGTAAACTTTTGGAATCTTCAGGAAACATATATGGACTTGAAAGATATTATTTAAGATTAAAGAATGGGACCGTTGAGAGTAATGATATTATAATTCAAGATGAAGAGATTTTGGGATATTCAAAGATAGGAACTAGAATGAATGAAAATCATATAACTGATATCTCAGCAGATGTAGTTGTAAGGATGAGTAAGGAGGAATATGAAAACTTTATATTAACTAGTGAAAATGTAGTGGAGTTAAAAAATGAAGAGAGTACTCCAGCTGTATTAAAAATAATATATAATGAGGATTATCCAGAACAGGCATTGGAAATACCATATAACACATTTAAACTTATAAAGAGTGAAAGTGAGAGAAAAAACAATGATGTGAAAATTGATGCACTTATCTTCTTTGATGATATAAATGAAAATGTTTTTAATCTTATATTTGATCCAGCAAAAAATAATAGTGGAAATATTTCAATAAGAGGGAACTCGGAGTCAATAAATTCAGCAAATACAGAGCTTATAGGGAACTCAGTATTCGATATGAACAAGGGAATAATCTCAAGAACATATAAGTCTGATGACACAATAGAGGTTTTGAATGTAAGAGGGATAACTGCTATAGCGACGACAGAAGCGGATTTTTCTAAAGATGGATACAAAAGTGTAACTTTTAATGCAAGAGGAAAGAGTTTTGAATTAAAGTTTTGGAACAATACAGATAAAGTGGAACTATCAGTAGTAAAATCATCATTATCTCAAGAGGGAGAGATCTATGGAGAGTTCCTTTTAAAAGATACAGATGGGGATATACACAATAAAGTTACACTAAATCTTTATTCAGGAATAGAAAAACCGGGATTAGTTAGTGATAATTTAAGAATATGGAGAGAGTACGTAACATCTACAGAGTGGGGAACAGAGGTTGAAGTAGTAAATACAACAACTGGATCAGGAACTGTACCGAATCTAAGAGATGAAGGTGGACTTAGCTCTTTAACAAAACCTTTTGTGAGTTATAGTGGGGATAGTGTATTTCTTGAACCTATAAAAGGGGTTGGAGAGCAAGGGATAGGAAGTAAAGCGCTAGTTATGTCTGCATTTAAATATAAAGAGAATTTTGGAACAATCTCTAACAATAGACTTGAATTTGAACCTTCAGGAAAAGGAAATGCTAAATTAGAATTGACATTGACAAGAGATTTTATTGAAAGTTATTTTCCTGTGGGGAAACCAAGCTTGACTTTTAGGACATTTGAAGTGGCGGAGATAGTGTATGGAAGGGGAAAAAGAAGAGTTCCTGTTTCAGCGAAACTTCAATTGAGAAATTATGGAAGCGCAACAAGCAGTTATCCCATAAGAGAGATAAGTAATCATACAGAAAGTAGGTACTATCAGAATGGATTGTATAGTAAAATTGGTACAGTTGCAATAGAGGATATAACTATACCGGGACAGGAGAGAGAGATAGCAGAGATTACACCTTCTACAGTGGGAAGCGGAACTGCTGGAATAGTACCAAGCTTAACTACTACTAAGAACTTTAGAGGAAAAAATATAGAGGTGAAAATTCGTATAACTTATCCAACTACTGGAAATCTAAATAATGCGGGAGTAGAATTAAATGATGTTTTATTGACTAAAACACCGGAGTTATTTGGTATTTTTACTATGAGAGGTGGTAGTGAACAGATAAAAGAGCATGAGATATGGATACCTAAATATTCTCCTAGTGAAGAGATACAATCTTTAACATCAAGTTTACACAATAGTAAAAGTGGAGCAAAGCAATATGAAAAAGACTTGAAAGTGGAGAAGTATGATACGTTTGATAAGGATTCAACTTTAGAGGTTATAAAACCTTTAGGTTTTATAAAAATATTGGGAAAAGATAAAACTAGAGCGGATATAATAAGAAGAAATAGTTCAACACTTAATTTTGCTAAGTTGCCAGATAGAGTAAAGTTACAATCGATAAGTGGTGAAGAGGCTGAAGTGGATGGGTTTTTAAGTTTTTCAAATAGTTCACTGATAAGAGAGGTAGAACAGATAGAAAATGTGGATCAAGAGTTGACAGTTTATCTTATTATAACTTCTGAAAATGCAAAAAAAATAAATCATGGAATCAAGTATAGAGTTATAGGGGAGTATGAAGCTGGAAGAGTTGATCAAAATGAAGTCAATGGTAGTAATTTACTTTATTATGGATTAAAAACTGATAATGAGGAAGATTTAGGACTGAATGAATATATATATGAGCCTGTTTTCAAACTTGATTTAAATGCTTCGATAATACAGTCAAGTGCTGTAGTTTTAAATCTAGATAATTATTCTAAAAAACCACTGCTAAAAGCGAATGAACTTTCTAAAAATATAAGAATATATAAATCATTTGGGAAGTATTCAACAGATGTAAAAAATCCTATAAATTATATGGATATAGAGATTCAAGGAAAGTTGACACCATATGATAATGAGAAAACTGAATTTAAAAATAGAAACCATATTTTAAAAGTTACAGAAAAAGAAACGGGAAAAATTTTTACTGGTATAATAACACCTCAAGGAGGTAAAGTAGAAATAGATGGTGAGTTTTTGAAATTCACATTACAATATTCAGATGATCCAGCAATTAAAAATGGATTTAGTGAAGCTATTTCATTAGAGGTTCTAAATATAGGTATAAATGAGTATAAGTATACAAAAGGAAGTTCTAGATATATATTGGAACATCTAGATCCAAATGACATCAATAAAGTTTTAATATCAGATGAAATATTAATTAAAGTTCCAGAGTTTGAACCTAAGAATTGGTATTATAATAATACTAATTTAAATCCATTAGAAAATAATTCTTTGGCAAAATTCAAATTGTCGAAAGGACAAGAGTTAATCTTTGAGCTGGGAGAGGTTGGAATGATTCCAGAAAGAGATATAGATATAACAAGGAACGAGGACGATAAAGAAGGAGTTAGGATTGAATACGATAAAAATATAACTTTGGAACAACTGGATGACCCGAGTATAAAAATCAGTGGAACTATTTTATTAATAGATTCAAATGGAAATATTTTACCAGATTCATCCATAATCAATGAGTCGCAGATTTTAGCGATATCAATAAATAAGCTACAAGCTGGATATGATAGTAATGCTGTCTATGTTATTAAAGATTTAGCTTTAGAAAAATCTGAATCCATTGTAAATAAACCTATAAGAATAGGAAGAAAGGGACAATGGCAAGGATTAGTAAAATCAATTGCTATTGAATCAAGTGCGGATAAAGTTTTTGGACAATTTTTTAAATGGAACTCCTCATTTGTGGATATTACCGAGTGGAATGGAAAAAGATTTAAAAAAGTAAAAAATACTACAAACTTTGAAGTAGGAACAGAAAATTTCTTAGGAAAAGAATTTCCTTATATAGATATAAATATCGGTGATATAAAGATCCCAGTAGCAGACCCTAAGCAAGTGGGAGATTCCTTTAGATTAAAAAGTATATCTGATGAAAATACAAGAGGAAAAGTTCTTCTTAAAAATAAAAATGGTGACTATATAGAGGGAAGATTATATTTTAAAAGTGATTTAGATATTTTAAAAGTACCTGTAATGGGAAAAAATAATAGTCCTATAGATGGAGGAACAGCTGAGGTTATGTTTAAAGGATTAAAAGAGAAAACAGCCACAGTTCATTTAAGAATCTATGACAGCGAGATGGAAAATGCAAGTCTATTTGTAGAGGGAGCTACTGAATATATTAACAATAGAATTTCTGACAATACAATTGAGATACTATCTGAGGGAAAAGTGTTATATAGTGACAATACAATGCCAGAGGTAGAGTTTGTAGATACAAGAGATTCATTGAAAGAAAATGCTTTTGTAGAGAAACGAATTTTAGATTTTACTTATACTGCTGGAACAAATGCTGGAGATGATATTCAATGGACTCTTGCCAATAGATTCGTAGATGTAAGACTTATGGGAATAACAATTGATAACTTTGATGACAAAGTGGAAAAATTCAAAGACCCATATATTGAAATAGATACAGTGAATAGTCAATCGCCTACATATCTGCAAGTGAATGAAGAGATAGTAAATCCATATAGATACTTCATAAAGCTTCACACAGGAAAAGGTGAAGTGGATGATGAAGTGACAGAAGGAAACTATATCATGGGATATAAAAAAATCTCTACAAATATAGAGAATGGAAAAATCAATAATTTAAAAGGGGATATAGTTGTAAGACTTCTTTCTGAGGATTATGCGAGAATAAAAGATACTGGGGAAAAGAGCTTAAGCTTTAGAAACAGTGATGGAACAGTACCGAAAGCCAAGTTAGTTTTAAACTCAGATCATGTGGATAAGGGAATAGAGATTGATTTAGGTGAATATAATATTCTGACAACAGAAGAGGATAAGTTAGATAAAGTAATAGATTTAAAAGTATTGTTAATTTCTAAAGAATTAAAGGCAACTAAATCAAATTTGGTATTTGATTTAAAGAATAACTCTAAAGGCGATATAGAGATTAGAGGAAATGAACAAGATATTGAAAGTAGATTAGGAAAAATCGAAGGTTTTTCTGTGTTTGATATGAGTGGAGAAGGAGTGGCTCAAGTTTACGACAAAACAGATACTTTATCAATAGAATTAGAAACTGGAGACACTATTTTAGGAGATACTGGTGCAAAGTTTGAAATAGATGGGTATAAGGGAGTCAAATTTAGACAAAGAATAACAAATATAGAATATGAAATAAGATTTTGGAATAATACGAAAAAAATTGAAATAGTAGTGGATAAAGCATCATATAGTGGCGGTCAAGAAGAGACAAGAGGAAATATAGAAGTTTTAGGAGAAAATGGCAGAAGTAAATTAAAATTAAAATTAGTTTTGAATTCAACTCTAATAGATACTTCAGAAGTATATATGGTAGCGTATGGAAGTCATTCGACGACAACAGGAGCATACTTTCTAATAAATGAATCATTTAGTTACTCAGATGAATGGAATACAGAAGTAGTTCAGGCAGTTGAAGGAAAATATGCTAATTCAGGAAATAGTACAGTAGGAGTGGACATAAGGGTAGATAAGCTACTTCCAACATATAGTGGAGATAATGTATATGTTCAGATAAGAGATAGAATTCCAGAAAATAATTTATCGAGTAATAATTTTTTCTTAGAAAGACCAGTAACCGAAATAACTGGTGATATTAGAGATGGGAAGTTATATTTGAATAGTTTAGGAAGAGGAAGAGCTAGAATAGCTGGAGTTTTAACAAGAGAAAACTTTGAAAATATCTGGAGAGGACCAGAGGACCCATTGTTACAAAAACAATATATTTATGAAATGGTATTCGGAAATGGAAAGAGAAGGATTCCACAATATCTATATTTTGAATCGGCAAAAGGAAGTTCGACAGCCTATCTAGAATTAGAATCAAAAATAATTGATACAGAACAAAAATTTCAAATAGGAAGTTATTATCAAAAAAATCAAACAGCACAAATAAAAGATGAAGATGAAAATATTTATTTATCGCTTCAACCAAATGAAGGGGAACGGGAGTATCCAGGATTAATTCCTAAAGAATTTAGAGGAAAAAATATAAATGTTAGATTTGGAGTATATCCAGCAGTTTCAGGAAATGTAACTAATTTGATAAATATGTCATTGAATGAAATTGTTCTAAGCAAAACTGAAGAATTATTTGGTATATTCCGAGTTGTTAGAACAGATTCTGGAGCTCAAGAAAGGAATATTCATACAATAATTATGCCAAAATATAATCCAATAGATGAGGCATATTCAACGCTATCCTCTCTTGAAACAACAACAGATGGAAAAGGGAAACTGCTTAATCAAAAGTTGGAGATACTAAGAGATAAATTGGATGATGCGACAACAACAATAGGAATAGTTAAAAAGTTGGGAAATGTTAGTTTACTGGGAAGAGACAGTGTAAGAGGTAGTATGCTGAAGAGAAATAGTACAACATTAAATATAATGAAACTTCCAGATAAAATAGCTCTTCAAAAGATAGAAAATGGTGAAGTAAAAGAGAGCTTAGATGCAAGTTTAAGTTTTTCATCAATAGGTATAGAAAAGGAGTTCACACAGGTAGAAAATGTGGATCAAGAGAAAAATATATACCTTCATATAGAAAAGGTAGAGGCGGAGAGATTGGAGCCGGGAGCAGTCTATTCGATATACGCTGAGTATAATGAGGGAAGAATCTCTGAGAAAAAAGTGACAGGAAAAAATATAGCTTATTTGGGATTGAGAACAGATAATACAGCTGATTTAGGGCTAGATGAGTATATATATGATCCACTTTTCCAGATTAATATTCAGACAGAGATAGCACAAGACACTTCGGTAAAATTAGTAATGAGTGAGGATAAACCACTGATAAAGTCAGATGGAAATAGTAACCTAATAAGAGTATATCTGTCAGATGCTAAATATTCCACGGATATCATAAATCCAGAAAGCTATAGTAGTTTAACTATGGGAGGATTATTGACACCGTATGAATACAATAGAGTTGAATATGGGAATTCACATGACATGGTTATTAGATTGGAAGGAAGTTTAGAGAGCATAAGAATTCCACTGAGTAAAACTTCAGGTGGACAAGGTGTACTAAAAACATTGGTAGGAGATATCTATATTGGATACTTAAATAATCCTGGTCTACAAAGTGGAACAGTGGCAGCAAGTCCATTGGAAGTATTAACTATTGGAATGAAAGAGTATAATTTAAGAGGTGGAAGCTTTAAGGTTAATATAGAGCATATAGATCCAACTAATGGTCAAAATATATTAGAATCTGAGGCATTGACAATAACTGTTCCAAATTTTTTACCTAAAAAATGGTACTATAATGCTACGGATAGCTCTAAACTATTATCAGATACAAAATCATTTGTAAGATTTACAAGTAAAGATAGGTTAATCTATCCTCTTGGAAATGTAAGTTTATACCCTGATAGAGATACTGAAATAACTAAGGGAGCAGATGACTCTTATGGAGTAAGAATAGAGTATGATTCAGAGATAGTTTTACTACCAAAGGATGGTTTAGGTAGTTCAATAAAAGGGCAGATAGTAAAAATAGATAAAAATGGGGATGTTATTTCAGATAGTGAAATTTATGGTGTACCAACTCAATTGGCAATAGTGGTTGATACAAAACAATCTGGCTATGACTTTAAGGCAACTTATATCTATGATAAGGGAAGCTTGGATGAAATCTCAAACGAAAAGTTAAATAAACCTATTAGAATAGGAAGAGAGGGTTATTGGGAAGGATTAGTAAAAAGTATAGAATTAGATCCTAATGTTAAATTGAGATGGAACTCCTCTTTAGTTGATATAACAGATTGGAGAAGAAAAAAGTTAACTAGAAATGTAGATAACAAAGAGTTTTTCTATGGAGAAGAGATATTTTTAGGGAAGACTATTCCATATATTGATATTAAAGTGGGAGAAGTGGATGCAACTAATAGTAAAATAATTGAAGGAGTAAAATTAAAAAGTACTGATGGAAATCTTTTATTAAAAAATAAAAATGGGGATCTATTAGAAGGAAGAATCTATTTAAAAGCTGAAAGTAGTGCTGTAACGGATCCAGTAAAAGATAAAAATAACAATATGATTATAGATACATCAAAAAGTAGTATATTTTGTGATGAAAATAGAAAAATAGCCACAGTTCATTTGAGAATCTATGACAGTGATAAGGAAAGTGCAAGTCTATTCGTAGAGGGAGTTACTGAGTATATAAACAATAGAATTTCTGACAATACAATTGAGATACTATCTGAGGGAAAAGTGTTATATAGTGACAATACAATGCCAGAGGTATACAAGAGATTCATTGAAAGAAAATGCTTATGTGGAGAAACGAATTTTAGATTTTACTTATACTGCTGGAACAAATGCTGGAGATGATATTCAATGGGCTCTTGCCAATAGATTCGTAGATGTAAGACTTATGGGAATAACAATTGATAACTTTGATGACAAAGTGGAAAAATTCAAAGATCCATATATTGAGATAGATACAGAGAATAGTCAATCGCCTACATATCTGCAAGTGAATGAAGAGATAGTAAATCCATATAGATATTTCATAAAGCTTCATACAGGAAAAGGTGAAGTGGATGATGAAGTGACAGAAGGAAACTATATCATGGGATATAAAAAAATCTCTACAAACATAGAGCATGGAAAAATCAATAATTTAAAAGGGGATATAGTTGTAAGACTTCTTTCTGAGGATTATGCGAGAATAAAAGATACTGGAGAAAAGAGCTTAAGATTTAGAAATAGCGACGGAACAGTACCGAAAGCCAAGTTAGTTTTAAACTCGGATCATATGGATAAGGGAATAGAGATTGATTTAGGTGAGTATAATATTCTGACAACAGAAGAGGAGAAGGCAAATAAGATAGTAGATTTAAAAATGTTATTGTCTATGAAAGAGCTTAAGGAAACTACGGTAAATCTAGTTTTTGACTATGACAAAAATAAAACAGGAAATATAAGTTTAAGAGCCAATGAGAAATCTATCAATGATATTCTGCCAGAGATTTCAGGAGTATCGGTGTTTGATATGTCTGGAGAGCTATTACCACAGTCTTATAACAATACAGATCAGATAGCTTTTTCATCGATGGTAGATGCTACAGATATAAAGGATAGTGGAGCGAAGTTTGAGATAGATGGATATAAAGCTTTATCCTTTACGCAGAGTTCAACAAATATAAAATATGAAGTTAGATTTTGGAACAATACTAAAAAAGTTGAAATTTTTACAGATAAATCAGCATACAATGGCTCTAGCATAGGAGAGGTTAGAGGAACTATTGAAGTTAAGGACGCCATGAACAACTCCAAGGTAAAGTTAAATTTAGTATTAAGTGTGAGTAGTATAAGTAATAATGGGGAAGCTGTTTATGTACTGAGATCGGGAGTATCTCAAGGAAGTGGAGCGACAGCTGGTTCTGGGTCAGTTATTTTATTTGATGGGAGTTATTCTGATTTTGAATATTCGTCTGAATGGAATACGGAGATAATAAAATCTACAGATGCTAATTTGGCTGAGCCACTTGATATAGCGATTGCGAACTACAGAACATATACGGGAGATATTATAACAGTAGGAGGAAATGATGAGATACAACAAGATGGATTATCAAAGGAGAATCTTGTTTTAAAAACATCAACAACTCTTCCGTATGGAAGAGTTGAAGCGGGAAAACTTATTCTAGATAGTGATGGAAATGGTAGAGCAAAGATTGGAATGGTTTTGACAAGAGAGCAACTGAACAATATTTGGCGAGATTCTGAAGATATTTCTACAAAAAAGATACCTGCTGTTCTTCAAATAACTTATGGAAATGGAAAAAGAAAACTTAAACAGTGGATTCAAGGTAGATATTATGGAGCTGGTGGAGTAAATGATGGATATGTGGAGATAGAATCAGATATTTTAGATAGTAATCAAACATTTAAAATGGGATCATATTTTTTAACTTCAGCTACGGAGATTCCAAAAGTTCAAGATGAAAATGATGTATTGTATCTAGATCTGCCATTTCCAACAGATGTAGGGAATTATCCGGGCTTAACTACAAGAAACTTTAGGGATAAAGAGATAGGAGTAAGGTTTACTGTAACTGGAGGACAGAATACGAAGACTTTATCAATGTTGATAAATGATATAGTTTTAACAAAGGATAGAGAGGATTTTGGAACATTTAGAATAGTGAGACCAAGTACGGGAGGGCGTGAGAGATATATTCACAGAATAATATCTCCAAAGTATAGCCCGATAGGAGAGGTATATTCAGCGCTATCATCTCTTGAAACAACAACAGATGGAAAAGGAAAACTGCTTAATCAAAAGTTGGAGATACTAAGAGATAAACTGGATGATGCGACAACAACGATAGGAATAGTTAAAAAGTTGGGAAATATTAATTTACTAGGAAGAGATAGTATGAGAGGTAGCATAATGAAGCGAAATAGTACAACGCTGAATACAATGAAACTTCCAGATAGAGTAGTTCTTCAAAAGATAGAAAATGGCGAGGTAAAAGAGAACCTAGATGCAAGTTTAAGTTTTTCGTCAATAGGAATAGAAAAGGAGTTCACACAGATAGAAAATGTGGATCAGGAGAAAAACATCTACCTTCATATAGAAAAGGTAGAGGCGGAGAGATTGGAGCCAGGAGCAGTCTATTCGATATATGCTGAGTATAATGAGGGAAGAATCTCTGAGAAAAAAGTGACAGGAAAAAATATAGCTTATTTGGGATTAAGAACGGATAATACAGCTGATTTAGGACTAGATGAGTATATCTATGATCCACTTTTCCAGATTAATATACAGACAGAGATAGCGCAAGATACTTCTGTAAAATTGGCAATGAGTGAAGATAAACCACTGATAAAATCAGATGGAAATAGTAACCTAATGAGAGTATATCTATCAGATGCTAAATATTCCACAGATATCGTGAATCCAGAAAGCTATAGTAGTTTAACTATGAGAGGAGTATTGACACCATATGAGTATAATAAACCAGAGTATGGAGATACACACAATATGGTTGTAACAGATGTTACTTCTGGAAATAAAACTACAATTTCGGTGAGTAAAACACTAGGTGGGCAAGGCATATTAAAAACAGTGGCAGGAGATATTTTTATTGGGTATTTAAATAATCCTGATTTACAAAATGGTACGGTGGCAGCAAGTCCACTGGAGGTATTAACTATCGGAATGAAAGAGTACAGTTTAAGAGATGGAAATTTAGAGATTGAGATAGAGCATATGGATCCAATTAATCCTGGTGTTAAATTAGAAACAGAAAAATTTTCACTGAGCATACCAAGATTTTTACCAAAAAGATGGTATTATAACACAGAGGATTATTTGAAAGTTGAAGAGGAAGCAACGGGAAGTGTGAGGTATACAAATGGGAACAATTTGATATATCCTTTAGGAAATGTAGCGTTATATGCAGATAGAGATCTAGAGTTGACTAAGAGTGTGAGTGATCCTCTTGGAGTACGAATAGAGTATGATGAAGAGATAGAATTTGTAAATAAAAATAACCCATCTAATAAAATAATAGGAAAAATAGCTAGAATAGATAGTATGGGAAATATATTAGCAAAAGAAACCATTTATACAGCTACAACGAAATTAGCAGTAGTAATTGATAGTTCACAAAATGGTTTCCTAACAGAGTCATCATATATCTATACAGGTGGAAACGTCAACGAGATAAATGCAAATAAAACGGATAAAATAATAAGAGTTGGAAGAGAAGGATATTGGGAAGGTTTAATAAAGAGTATTGAAATTAAAAAAGTTAGTATTGGAGAGCTAATACTTAATTACGATTTTAACTATCCTAGAGGAAAAGAGATAGAATTTGATAACTTGGGTGGTTTAGTTTTAGGATCAGGAGCATATATGACTATAAACGGAGATTTTATAAGCAATATACCGAATAATGGAAAGATGAGTGTATTTAAATATGTGAGTGAGAGCAATTTATATGGAGAAAAATTAGGAGAAATGGATATAGTTGGCGGTGATTTAAAGAGTCCATTAGAAGTAGCGTATAAAAATGGATCGGAAACAACATACTCATTGGTTTTTAATAAGGTCTCTAATGATAAATTGAACGTGACTTTAAACTATTGGCAAGAGGGAATTCAAAATGATAGAATAGTTATGAGAGTTGAAGATAAAAATGGTATAACATCAATCTATAAACTTAATTTGAGAGATTTTGATAATAAATCTGTATTGACAATAGAGTATGATAATAGCCAAATGGGAGCTGGAATACTGCCAGATGAATTGGTGAATAGTTTATATTTTGGTAGCATTTTAAATCCAAACTCGTATAACTACAATGATCAAAGAGGAAAAGTTGAATCGTTAAATAAATTGAAGATAACTTACTATGGAAAAGACTTGAATATTCATGATACAATTGGAAGGGTAGAACTTATAGATAAGGATATTTCATTTAAAGATGAGTTTGATAATGAGATTGTAATAGAGGATACGTCGATTCATAGAGTTTCTAAAAGAGAAGTGGTAGACTCAGAGGGAGATGTGTTGCACGAAGAAGGCTTTAAGCTAAGGGGATACTTTAACCCAAGAACTAATGCAGCAGCGATAGATGGGCGATATAGAGGAACTTTAAGAGTGAATATAGAGATATACTAGAAGCAAGAAAAGGGATGGTTTTTAAACCATCCCTTTAGCATCTATATTCTAATTTTTCCAATCTTTTTTTACTAAATACTATTTGCCATAGAGCTAATTCCTTTGCTCTAAATGCCCCTGCACATGAAAGTAGATAATAGTCCCAAATTCTTTTAAATTTTTCATCATAGTTATCTTTTAATTTATCCCAACTTTTATTGAAATTTTCATACCAGCACATTAGAGTTTTGTCGTAATCTAATCCAAAATCATGCCAATCCTCCATATAAAATATATTTTCTGTAGATTTTCCTATCGCCTGAATTGAAGGTAGACTTCCGTTCGGAAAAATATATTTTTTAATCCAAGGGTCTCCTTGAGGTTTAGTTTTTAATCCCCCAATAGTATGTAACAGAAAAACACCGTCATCTTTCAATAAACTGCTCATTTTTTTCATATAAGTGGAGTAGTTTTGATGACCTACGTGCTCAAACATTCCGATAGAAACAATTCTATCAAATGGCTCTGCTTCAAACTCTCTGTAATCCTTATAAATAAAAGTAACTGGAAGATTTTGACACAACTCCTCTCCCAATTTAATTTGTTCTTTAGATAGAGTCAATCCTGTACAAGTTACACCATATTTTTCAGCTGCATATTTCATAAATGGACCCCAACCACATCCAACATCTAAAACTCTCATTCCCGGTTTTAATCCTATTTTTTTACAGATTAGCTCCAACTTATTCTCTTGTGCTTCTTTTAAATTTTTAGCATCCTTCCAAAAAGCACAACTATAGACCATTCGTTCATCTAACATATTGTAAAATAAATCATTTCCTATGTCATAGTGGTAGGAGATATCTTTTTTAGAGTTAAAAATACTTTGAGGATTCATTACATCTATTAATTTTTCTTTAACAACATTAAAAGCTAATTGTGCGTTGTATTTATCTTCCAAATTTCCCCTGAATATATTGAAAATAAAGTTATCAATAGAATCACATTCCCATTGATTATTAATGTATGTTTCTCCCAATCCAAGAGAACCTTCTAGTAAGACTTTTTTATAAAACTCATCATCTTTTACAGTTATACTATTTTTATCACCAGTATTAATAGAAATATTTGCATTTTTCAATAAATTAATGACAGTTTCTTTTGAATTCATATTAAAATTCCTCCTAAAAAATTTTATGATGTAACGTTTTAATAATTCAAACAATATATATATATTCCTTTAATTTTTTTTATTTTATTAAGGATTTCAAAATAAATTAATGAACAAATTTTAAAGGAAAAGATATTTTAATTTTGAAAAGTAAAGCTGACAATAAGTAATTAGCGGAAAATATTGTAGATTAATAAATGTTAAAATTGAAGGAGGTTTTTCTATGCTACACAGAAAAAAAATTGGAGAAGAAAAAGAAAAGGAGTATACATTTGCTCCAGATAATTCAACAACGCCTTTATTTGGAAGTTATGAATCAGATCATATATTACCAAGGGAAACTATAAATGAAGAATCGGTAAATCCTAGTATAGCATACCGATTGGTGGCAGATGAAATGATGCACGACGGAAATCCAAGATATAATTTATGTACTTTTGTTCAAACCTATATGGAGCCAGAAGCGACTCAAGTTATGGTAGATACTATTGCGACTAATGCGATAGATAAAGCTGAATATCCACAAACAACGGAGGTTGAGAAAAGATGTGTAAACATTATATCCAATC
>NZ_CDRRQU010000041.1:0-19501 GCF_977044495.1 Cetobacterium sp.
AGAAAGCTTAAGTGAAGCTTATAGGTATGGTGAAGAATTTATATACTTAGTTCCAATTGACAAAAAAATATATGAAAGATTTGGATTTTCCTATATTTCAATGCTTTCAAAGTATAAATTAGACTTTTCTGCATTGAGTGATTTAAAAAAAGAGTTTAGAATTGAAAGAATACAAAACGAAAATTATGAACAAACTCTTTTAATAAAATTAAAAGAGTTTTATAAAGAGGTTTCTAAAGAGTATTATATAAAAGTAGCAAGAGAAGAAGAGGATTATAGAAAAATATTATCAGAAGTCTTTGCGGAAAACGGATCAGTTTATATCAGTTATGATATTTTAGGAAAAATAAATGGGTATATGAGTCTTATAAAACCTAAAAATATATATGTAAAAGAACTTTTATTTAAAGATAAGAGTTCTTTAGAAGGAATGTTATCCATTTTATATGGATATAAAGATTATTATAAAAAAATTGAAATTATTTTACCTGAAAATGTATATTTAGAGGATTATTTAAATAGTGAAAGAACGGTGGAAAAGAATATAGAAAATAAAGTTCAAGCTAGAATAGTATGTGTGGAGAAAGCCTTAAAAAGAATAAGTAAAGAGTTAAAAGAAGGCGAAGAGCTTAAAATATATATACAAGATCGATATATAGAGAAAAATACAGGAATTTTTAAAATTAATAAATGTGAAGTCAAAAAGATTGAGGGAGAATTTGATTTAAGTTTAAGCATAAAAGATTTAACAACACTAGTTTATGGTTTTAGAGATTATAAATCTTTAAAAAAAATAGAAAGTTTTTATATAAAAAATAAGGATATTGAACAAATCTTAAGTAGAATATTTATGAGAAGGATAAACTACTTTAATCAAGATTTTTAAAATATAGATAGTTAAGGAGGGACCATGGGAAGTAGATTGGAGTATGTCGAGAAACATTCAGGAAGTTTAGAAGACTTTATAAGAAAAAATTCGGAATATTACTTAGAAAGTTGGAAAAGCGGGAAAATTAAATTTAATTTTGCAGCATTTCTATTTGAAACACTGTGGTTTGCTTATAGAAAAATGTATAAGAGTGCAGTTGCACTTTTAATTTTACATATTGCGATAAATGTAATAACAATTTTATTTTTATTAAAAACTAAATTTTTTATGGCTGGAACAATTATAGCATTAGTTATTAGAGTGTATATTGGTTTTAAAGCTAATGATTTTTATTTTATAAAGGCAGAAAAAGTTCTTGAAAGACGTAATTTCGAACCTGAAAATAATGATTGTGGAACAAGTATACTAGGAGTGGTAATAATAATATCGATAGCAATTGTGTTTCAAGTGTTATTAGATTTTTATTTAAGAGTTACTTATCAAATTTAAAAACAGCTGAATTTTTCAGCTGTTTTTTTATCTATTTTTTCATATAGAAAATTACATTCATACTTGCAGTGATATCAATATCATTTGGAACTGTCAAAGGAATTGGAGTATCGTCAGCTTTAAGTGAGGAGTTTAACATAAAAGGTATAGGTCTAGGTATTGAATAATTTAAGTTAATATTCTTTGGAGAAATCTTGAAATTATCCATACCTGCAATTAAAGAAGCCTTGTATTTGGCATTCTCATAAGCTAATTTATATGCTTTATCCTCAAGTTCCTTTTTATCGGCAATAAAGAAGCTAATCTCTCCAATGTTATTGACTCCACCATTGTTAAGGGCAGTAAGAACAATACCAGCTTTTTCTAAATCATTGCTAGTAATTAGAATTTGATTTCTAACAAAATATTTCATCTCCCCATCTTTTACATTATAATCATTTCTATAATTTAGAGAGTAATTTTCAGTTTTTATATTATTTTCTTTTAAACCATTTTGTTTAAGTAAATCGATAGCTTTATTAACTATATTCACATTTTCGCTAATAGCTGTTTGTGAATTTTTGTTTGCTGTCTCAACAGTAGCAACTATACTAAAAGTATCAGGCTTTCCAGACACAGTTCCTGTCCCAGTGACGGAGATTGTAGGTGTTTCATCAGCTAAAGTAAAGGCTGAAGTTAAAAGAAGTAAAGTTCCAATTGTTTTTTTCATAAAATCCTCCTAGAATTTTTTCAAAATTAAAGTCTCTAGAGAAAGTTTAGGTACATAGTGTGTATTATTCTCCACATCTCTATGATACTTTAAATTGTCAATATTACCCTTAGTTAAAACAACTTTATCAGTCGATTTTCCTAAGGCTATTAGAATTTGAGGGGTATAAGTGTTCGTATCTAAATCAAGAGTTTGTGAAATATCTAATTTATTGAAAGCTCCAATTAAACATCCACTAAAACCTAGTTCGGTGGCTTTTAAAAGAATATTTTGGCATGCAATTCCAAGATCAATACCTAAAGTTATAGGTGACAATAGATTTTCTTTGAGAGTACTGATAAGAATATATGCTTTGGGACCCTCTTCTGAAGTTGGACTCCAAGGGATAGCTCCCGCCCAAGCTGTATGTGGAAAAATTTTATGACATAAAGCTTGTGATGCAACAAGGGTATATCTAAGCGTTTGACTATTTTTAGCGGATCCACCTAGATGGGCAGCATTGACCAAATCTTCTAAAGTTTCAATTTCAATTTCTGTAGAATCGAAAGTTCTGTGAGAGCGAGTCTTGATTAGCAGTTCGTTTAACATAAAAAACCTCCTCAAATATTTTAAGATAATACTACTTTATAAATACTAAAAAGTCAACGCCTTAAGAGGAAAAAGTAGACAATTTTTGAAAGTTATTATAAAATAAGTTATTATTTTTACAAAGTAGGGAGGGAAATTTCATGAATTTTATATATGACAGAAAGAAGGCTGCAGTAGTTTATAAAGATAAAGAATACTCATACTATGAGCTTATAAAGATGGCAAAAATATACTCAAGTTTGATGAAAATAGAAAAAGAAGACAGAGTAGCTATTTTTATGGAAAATAGACCAGAATATATGGGAGCTGTATTAGGGATATGGGATAAGAAGGGAACTTGTACAAATTTAGATGCTAGCTATAACGTAGATCAGTTGATGTATGTTTTTAAAGACTCTTATCCTAAATATATAATTACTTCCAATGAAAATATAGAGCTTGTAAAAAAAGCAAAAGAAAATACAAATTCAGATATATGTATATTAAATGTTGATGAGATAGATATAACAAAAGAGATAGATATTGAAAATGTAGGAATTGAATACTTGGAAAAGGATGCGGTAGCAGTCATGTTATATACATCTGGAACAACTGGAAATCCTAAAGGAGTAATGCTGACTTTTGACAATATAATGTCTAATGTAGACGCTATAGAGGAGATAAATATGGCAACTTCCAACGATAGGTTATTAGCACTGTTACCATTTCATCATATATTACCACTAGTCCTTACAGTATTACTACCATTAAGATTTGGATGTTTAGTTGTTATTTTGGATGAATTATCATCAGAAGCTATAAAGAGAAGTTTGCAAAAATATAAAATAACTATTGTGATAGGTGTTCCAAGAGTTTGGGAGATGTTTCATAAAGGAATTAAGGGAAAGATTAAAGAAAATACTTTGAGCTTTAAACTTTTCAACATATGTAAAACTTTAAATATAATGCCTTTAAACAGAATTATTTTTAAAAAGATTCAAACTGCATTTGGAGGAAATATAAGATTTTTAGTTTCGGGTGGTGCTAAGTTAGATCAAGAAATATGTGAGGATTTCAACACGTTTGGATTTGATATGCTAGAGGGATATGGTCTGACAGAGACGTCACCGATTATAGCTTTTAATAGACCTAACAATATTGTGCCCGGAACTGTTGGGACTCCGTTACCAGGGATTAAAGTTAAATTGGAAGAGGATGGAGAAATTGTTGTTAAAGGTCGAAATGTTATGAAAGGATATTACAATAAACCTGAAGCAACAGCTGAAGCAATAGATAGTGAAGGATGGTTTCATACGGGAGATTTAGGAGAGTTTGACGGAGATCATCTAAAAATAATTGGTAGAAAAAAAGAGATGATAGTTTTATCAAATGGTAAAAATATTAATCCATCAGACATTGAAGCTGAAATTATAAAAGGAACAAATTTAATTCAAGAAGTAGCTGTAACAGAGGATGAAAAACACTTAATAGCAATTATCTATCCTGATTTTAAAGTGTTGGAAGAGAAAAAAATTGCTAATGCTAAGGAAGCTATAAAATGGGAAGTTATAGATAAATATAATATAACAGCACCAAAATATAAAAAAATATTAGATATTGTTATAGTGAAAGAGGAGTTACCAAAAACAAAACTTGGAAAACTTAGAAGATTTATGTTAAAAGATTTAATAAAGGGTAATAATTTCGCTAAAGAATCTCAAGAGGGAATGGTATCAGAAAAAGAGAGCGAAAAAAGAGTCTCTACATCTAAAGAGATTAATACGCAAGAGTTTAAAGCAATTTCAAAATTTATTGAAACTCTTCATGATGAGATAGAAATAATTCCTGAGTCACATTTAGAGATTGACTTGGGATTAGATTCGCTAGATATAGTAGAAATAATTGCATTTATTCAAAATACATTCAGAGTTGATATTTCAGAAGAAGATTTCTCAAGAATAAAAACGGTAGAAGCTCTTTGTCAGTATGTGAGAGAAAAAGGTGGAAAGTTTGAAGAAAAAGAGATTAATTGGAAAAAAATATTTGAAGAACCAGTTGATTTAAAAATGCCTACTTCAAAATATACTGTTCCGATAACTACAATATTAAAACCTTTGTTTAGTCAGTATATAAAATTAGAAAAAAATATAGATAGATTAGATAAAACATCACCTGTTATATATGTAGGAAACCATCAAAGTATGTTAGATGCTTTTGCATTTGGACAGGCATTGCCAAAAGATTTATTAAAAAATACATATTTTTTAGCAGTAAATATACACTTTGAAGGTAAAATAAAAAAACATTTGGCAGAGAATGGAAATATTATTTTAATAGATGTCAATAAAAATTTGAAAGAAACATTACAGATAGCGGCTAAAGTTTTAAAAGAAGGAAAAAATCTAGTTATATTTCCAGAAGGCGCGAGAACTAGAGATGGAGAGTTGCAAGATTTCAAAAAAACATTTGCGATATTATCAAAAGAGCTGGAGATTCCAGTTGTTCCATTCGCAATAAAAGGAGCTTATGATTTGATGCCATACGGAAAAGGGGTTCCAAAATCTGGGAAAATGAGTATCACAATTCTTGACAAGGTTTTGCCTGAAAACAGATCGGTAGAGGATATTGTAAAAGTAACTAGGGACTCGATAGAAAAAAATATAAATAACTAAAAAAGGAGCTGGGATATTTTGATATGCCAGCTTTTTACTTATTTCATAATATTGAAATAATAACGCAATTATGCTATAATCATTTGATGATTAAAAAAACACCTGTAATAATTTGGGAGGAAAAATTGGAATTTGTAAAAGATCACAATAAAACAGCAATATTTTATGAGGGGAAAGAGTATTCATATAAAGAATTGATTGCTGGTGCTAAAGAGTATGCATCACTTTTAGAATTGGAAAAAGAAGAGAAGGCAGTAATATTCATGGAGAATAGACCAGAATTATTGTATGCTTTTTTGGGAATCTGGGATAAAAAGGGAACGTGTGTTTGCTTAGATTCAGCTTCGAAAGTTTCAGAGTTTGAATATTTTATAGAGGATTGTACCCCTAAATATATATTTGTTTCAAATAGTACTTATGATATAGCTAAAGAGGCGATTGATATCTCAGGAGTAAAGACCACAGTTTTAAATGTTGATAAAATAGATTTATCAAAAGCTGATAAAGAGGGAGTAATTTATGCTCCAAATAAAGAGGCTATAGCTTTAATTTTATATACATCAGGAACAACTGGAAGTCCAAAGGGAGTAATGCTAACATTTGATAACATTTTGGTGAACATAGAAGGATTGAATAAGTATAAAATGTACGAATCAACAGATAGAGTTTTAGCACTATTACCGATGCACCATATATTTCCACTTTTAGGATCTGGAATAGTACCTTTACAACAGGGAGCGACAATAGCTTTTTTAAAAGAGTTATCATCACAAGCAATGGTAGATGCTTTAAAAAACTATAAAATAACTATGATGATAGGAGTACCAAGACTGTGGGAAATGCTTCATAAAAAAATAATGGAAAAAATAAATTCAAATAAAGTTATAAAAACTTTATTCAAAATGTGTGAAAAACTTGATAATAAAGAATTAAGTAAAAAAATATTTAAAAAAGTTCATGAGGGGTTTGGAGGAAATATAAGATTTTTTGTGTCGGGAGGATCAAAATTGAATCCTGAAGTTTCAAGAGATTTCAAAACTTTAGGAATAGATGTGTGTGAAGGGTATGGGCTTACAGAGACAGCACCAATGATTTCTTTTACACCAATAAATCAAGTAGTACCTGGATCAGCCGGAAAAATAATGGATGGAGTTCAAGTAAAAATAGCGGAAGATGGAGAGATTTTAGCCAAGGGTAGAAATTTAATGAAAGGTTATTATAATAAACCTGAAGCTACGGCAGAAGTTATAGATTCGGAAGGATGGTTTCATACGGGAGATTTGGGTGAATTAAAAAATGATTATCTATTTATCACAGGAAGAAAGAAAGAGATGATAGTTTTATCTAATGGAAAAAATATAAATCCTGTAGAAATTGAACAGTTCATTTTATCCAAAACAGACTTGATAGAAGAAATGGTTGTAATAGAGTACAACACTTTACTTACGGCGGTAATTTATCCTAACTTTACAAAGGTAAAAGAACACAGAGTTACTAATATAGTGGAAACTTTAAAAGCCGGAGTAATAGATAAATATAACAGTTCTACACCAAACTATAAAAAGATTTTAGATTTAAAGATAATACAACAGGAGTTACCAAAGACAAAGATAGGGAAGATAAGAAGATTTATGGTTCCAAGTCTTTTAGATGGAAAGATGGAGGAAGAAAAAGAGGAAAATACTCCAAAGTTTGAAGAATATAGAATTATTTCAGATTATTTAATTAATTTGAAGGGAAAAAAAGTTTTATCAACAGCACATTTAGAATTAGACTTAGGATTAGACTCTTTAGATTTAGTTGAATTTGTGAGTTTTATCGAAAGTAGTTTTGGTGTTACTTTAACTGAGGAAATTTTAATAGAAAACCCAACAGTTCTTAAGATTGCAGAATACTTAAGGGAAAATGCGACAAGTTTGGAAGTAAAAGATATAGATTGGAAAAAGATATTAGAGAAAGATAATTTTGAAGAGTTACCAAAGTCTAATTATATAGGGAAAATAGTAAAGTTATTATTTAAGCCATTATTTTCATTGTACATAAAAATAGAGAAGGAAGGGTTAGAAAATTCTAAAGTGACGAACCCAACAGTATTCATAGGAAACCATCAAAGTTTTTTAGACGGTTTTATAGTGACTCAAAGTATGGACAATAGAACTTTGAACAATACATATTTTTTAGCAAAAGTGATACATTTTAGAAAAGGAGTTATGAGTTATTTAGGAGAAAATTCAAATATTATTTTAATTGATATCAATAAAAATTTAGCAGAAACATTACAGAGTGCAGCAACAGCTTTAAGACAAGGAAAAAATATAGTTATATTTCCTGAGGGAACAAGAAGTAGAGATGGAGAGATGAAAGAATTTAAAAAATTCTATGGAATACTAGCTAAAGAATTGGATGCAGATATAGTTCCTTTTGGAATAAAAGGAGCATTTAATCTATTCCCAGCTCATAGAAAAATACCAAAGGCTGGAACAGTAAAAATCAAATTTTTTCCTAAGATTTCTACAAAAACAATGTCAGTTGAAGAGATTGTAAAAAATAATTTTGTTGAAATAAAAAAATGGGTAGATAAGAAATAAAAAAAGGTTGCTGAAAAAGCAACCTTTTTTACGCTGTTAAATTGAAAGCATAGCACCAAGAGGTTGTCCACCTAGAAGGTGAAAATGTAAGTGAAACACCTCCTGTCCTCCATGAGTGTTACAATTTGTAATCACTCTATATCCATCTTTAGAAATATGCAAGTCTTCAGCGATATTCTTAATAGCTAAGTACATAGCAGTTAAATATTCAGAGTCCTCAGCAGTTATATCATTCAGAGTTGGAATCTCCTTTTTAGGAACAACTAAAATATGAATTGGGGCTTGAGGATTTATGTCCTTAAAAGCTATGACTTTATCATTTTCAAAAACGATATTAGCTGGAATTTCTCTATTTATAATTTTAGTAAATATAGTAGCCATTATATTTTACTCCTTTAAAGAAGATTAAAGTTCGATAGCTTGGATTCTTGTTAAATGTCTTCCACCTAAAAATTCAGTTTTTAAGAATTCATCTACAATTTCAAGAGCTAAAACATCTCCGATAATTCTTGCACCAAGTGCAAGAATATTAGCATTGTTATGCTCTCTAGTCAATTTAGCCATAGTAGTATTTGAACATAAAGCCGCTCTTATTCCTTTAAATCTATTTGCTGCAATTGAAATTCCGATTCCAGTACCACAGATAAGAATACCGTAATCTGCTTCTTTTTTAAGGATAGAATTAGCGACATCTTTTGCGTAAATTGGATAATCAACTGATTCAGCAGAATAACATCCTTTATCTAAAACTTCAAATCCTTTATTTTCTAAGTGTTTCTTAACAATTTCTTTTAAAGCAAATCCACCATGATCTGCACCTAAAGCTATTTTCATCTATTTGTACTCCTTAATTCTTATAGTGGTAATTAGTCTTCAAAACCATCGAAGTGAGGATGTCCATGTTCAATTTCCTCTTCTGTAGCGTCTCTAACATTGGAAACTGTAACTTCAAATTTTAAATCTTTACCTGCAAATGGATGATTTCCATCAGCTGTAACAACATCATCTTCAATTTTTGTGATAATAAATGATTGCTCAGAACCATCATCCATGTCAGCAATAAAGTCAAGTCCTTCATAGATATCGTCAAACTCAACAAATTCAGATTTTTCCATATCAACGATTAACTCCTCGTCATATTCTCCGTATCCTTCTTCTGGAGTTAATTCAATAGTAGTAGTATATCCTTTCTCTTTCCCTTCCAAAGCCTCTTCAATAGCTGGAACAAAATTTCCAAATCCATGGATATAGAAAAATGGTCCTACCTCTTGTGTATCCTCTAAAAGTTCTCCGTTGTTTTTGTCGTAAACCTTAAATTCAAGTGTTACTACTTTTCCTTCTTCTATCTTCATATAAAACACCTCACTAAAATCCCTATATAAAATAGGGTTATTTGACACTTTAAAGCATAACATAAAATACAAGAAATTTCATTAAAAATCTTAAATTATTTAAAAAAACTCATATTTTTTCTAACCACAAGACAATTTTCTTTGGTTGTTAATTTTTCTAAGAGGTAAAAAGCTAAATTGATGGCAGTGGCAGGTCCTGAAGAAGTGATAATATTATCAGATATTACAATATCTTCCTTAATAGGAATAGCACCATATTTTTCTAGCTGTTTGAAATATCTTTCATTATCTAAAAGATAGGTAGTAGCAGGAATATTTTTCAAATATCCATGAATTCCAATTGCTAAAGCTCCTGTACAAATTCCAATTATAATTTTTTTATTCGAAATAAAATGATTTAACAAGGAATTTAAGGTTTCTGATTGAATATCAATAAAGAATCCGGCGTGACCAAATCCACCAGGTATTATCAAAGCATAAAATTCATCTAAATCAATATGAGTTTTTGATATATTGACTTCAGGGATAATTTTTAAATTCCAAGTAGCGTTAACTTTATCATGAATAGCACAAACTGTGGGGAAAATTTTTCTATCTCCAACAATATTATTCCAACCAAAAACATCAATAAATGGTGATAACTCAAGGTTTTCAAAGCCGTTAGATACAAAGATTAAAATTTTTTGCATAAATTTTGTACTCCCTTTCAAAAAATGGTTGACTTAATTTCCAAAAAGCTCTACAATATCTCGTATTTTAAAAGAAATTAATAATGTAAATTATATATTATTTTATAACTTTTTGATATCATTTTTAAGAACAAAATTTATTAAATAAGGAGGTAAGATGACTAAATTAAATCAATATCAAACACCCATATTCTCGACACTGAAGGACGTATACGCGAAAAGAGATATAATTCCTTTCCATGTTCCAGGGCATAAGAGAGGAAAGGGAATGGATAAAGAGTTTTATGACTTTATGGGACCAAATCCTTTCTCAATTGATGTAACTATTTTTAAAATGGTTGATGGATTACATAATCCAAAGAGTTGTATAAAAGAAGCACAAGAGTTAGCAGCTGACGCTTATGGAGTAAAGAAAACCTTTTTTGCTGTGAATGGAACATCAGGAGCGATTCAAGCTATGATTATGTCTGTAGTAAAACCAGGAGAGAAAATATTAGTCCCTAGAAATGTACATAAATCGGTTTCTGGTGGAATTATATTGAGTGGATCAGTTCCGGTATATATGAATCCTGAAGTAGATGATGAATTGGGGATAGCTCATGGAGTCAGACCAGAAGTTGTTGAAAATATGCTTAAACAGAATCCAGATGCAAAAGCTGTATTAATCATTAATCCAACATATTATGGAGCAGCAACTGATATCAAAAAGATTGCAGATATAGTTCATAGTTATGATATTCCTTTAATAGTTGATGAGGCACATGGGGCTCACTTACACTTCCATGAGGAATTACCAATATCAGCAATAGATGCAGGAGCGGATATTTGCTGTCAAAGTACTCATAAAATAATTGGAGCAATGACACAGATGTCAATGCTACATGTAAATTCAACAAGAGTAGATGTAAATAGAATACAGCAAATACTGAGTATTTTACATACTACATCCCCTTCGTACCCATTGATGGCATCGCTAGATTGTGCGAGAAGACAGATAGCTACTGAAGGAAGAGAGTTATTAACAAAGACTTTAAAATTAGCGAGAGATTTGAGAGCAGAAATCAATAAAATTCCAGGGATTTTTTCTTTTGGAAAAGAGATTGTGGGAAGATATGGAATACATGATTTTGATGAGACAAAACTTTCTATATCAGCGAGAGAATTGGGATTGACAGGATTTGAATTGGAAACTTTACTTATTGATGATTATAATATTCAAGTTGAACTATCAGATTTCTATAATGTATTGGGATTGATTACATTAGGGGATGATGAGATAAGTACAGGTAAATTACTTGAAGCATTAAAAGACATTAGTAAAAGATTTTTTGGTAAAGGAAAGAAAATTGGTGAATCAGTTGGAAAGATGCCAACTATACCAGAATCTATTTTAATTCCAAGAGAGGCTTTTTATAGTGAAAATAATAGAATTAAGTTTTTAGAAAGTGAAGGAAAAATTTGTGCTGAAATGATTATGGCATATCCACCAGGTATTCCAGTTATTTATCCAGGAGAAAGAATAACGAAAGATATAATAATGTATATTCAAAATTTAAAGGCAGCAAAACTTCATGTCCAAGGAATGGAAGATTCAGAATTAGAATATATTAAAATTATAGAAGAAGAGGATGCAGTATATTTATATACTGAAAAAATGAAAAATAAAATGTTTGCTGTACCTATGAACCTAGGAGCGAATAAAGCAGGTATTGAATTTGGACCGGAAGTTTTAGAGGAATATTTCCCAGATACATTCGGTGAAATGACTTATATAGATATTGAAAAGCAAAGAGAGAATTTTAATGAATGGTCATTAAAATATAAAAATACAATACTTAATACTTGTGAAAAGTTAGCAGTTGCAGTAAATGAAGCTGTAAGAGATGGATATAGACCAATAACTATTGGTGGAGATCACTCGATAGCACTTGGATCAATATCAGGGGTAGCGTTAGAAAAAGAAGTTGGAGTAATATGGATTGATGCTCACGGAGATATGAATACTGATGAAACAACAATGTCGGGAAATATTCATGGAATGCCATTAGCACTTTTACAAGGAGCTGGAGATAGGGATTTAGTAAATTGTTTCTATGAAGGAGCTAAGATTGACAGCAAAAATGTTGTGATTTTAGGGGCAAGGGACTTGGATGTAAAAGAAAGAGATGTTATTGAAGAGTTGGGAGTAAAAGTAATTCCTTACGATGAAGTTGTTCATAAAGGATTAGATAATGTTTTAGACGAGATAAAAGACTACTTAAAAATCGATAATATCCATATAAGTTTTGATGTGGATTCAGTTGATCCAGAGTTCGCTCCAGGGGTAAGTACACCAGTTAGAAATGGATTCACTCCAGAAGAAATGTTCAAAACATTTAGATTTTTATTTAAAAATTACTCTATAACATCAGTAGATATAGTAGAATACAATCCAGTAAATGATAAAAATGAAAAAACTATGAATTTTGTAAATGATTTAACGGAGTTTGTATTAAATCCAAACGTATAGGGGATATAGAGGTGTGAGATGAAGAAGGCGGTATTAGCTAATTTAGAGCAAAGTTATTCAACATATAGTAAAAGTTTTAAAAAAATTGTAGACTTTATAAAACACAATCAGAGTATAGTGTCATTTATTTCAATAAATGAGTTAGCTAAAGAGACAGGAACGAGTCCAGCTACAATAACGAGATTTTCTAAAAGTTTAGGTTTTAAAGGTTATCCAGACTTTCAAAGAGTTTTTCAAAAGGATGTTGAGATATCCACTTCTCAAATGAAAGAGTTTAGAGAAGAGATTGACTCAATGTCGGGAGATGGGATTTTAGCGGAAATTATAACTACTAACATAGAACTTTTAGAGGAAATAGATACTGTGGCCATAGAGGAGCAACTGGAAAAAGCTATGGATATGATAAAAACTAGCAGAAAATTATATATACTAGGTGCAAGAGGATCATATGCTTTAGCATATTACTTATATTTTATGCTAAAAGAGTTGAGAGAGGATGTAGAACTAATGATATCAGGAGCATCTGATTTTACAGATAAGCTTTTATATTCAAGTCCAGATGACGTGTTATTCACAATATCATTTCATCCATATACAAACTTTACTTGTCAAGTAACTGAATTTTTTAAAGAGCAAGGAAATAGAATAATTACTATGACTGATAAAAGAGATTCTGTATTAGGTAATATATCTGATTTAGTAATCACAACCAAGAATGGAGGAAAAGCATATACTTTTGTTCCTGGAATAATAATTTTAAATGCATTACTTTTAAAATTTGGAAAGCAAAATAAAGAAGAAAGTATTGAAAAATTAGATAAACTAAAGAAAATAACGGATAGATTTAACATCTATCAAAGATAAAAAAGAGAGCCGAAGCTCTCTTTTTTTTATCTTTGATATTTTAACTTTAAGAATAGATTATCTAAATTTCTCAATATAAGACCAATTAAAAGTAAAGGAAATAAGTAGAACTTTGCTGAATAATCTACTATAGAGTTATTATTAGTTCTTTTTTTTTCTAACATTTTTCTTTTATTCACCCCTTTTATTTACAAAAGTAATTATATACCACTTTTTCTATTTATGCAAGAAATAAAAAATACTTGTTTTGACAGATGAATTATGATAGAATGTCTAATCAAAAAGTGTTTTCGATTGAATAGAGAAATACTAAAAAATGGAATACATTAACAAGGAGAAAAAAATGAGTGAAAATTTAGAAAAAAGATATGGTTTTTCAGTTGCTTTTTCAATGGTTGTAGGAATTGTTATCGGAATTGGAATTTTCTTTAAAGCTGGTCAAATTTTATTGGCAGCTAATATGAATCCAAAGATTGCTATTGCAGCTTGGATACTTGGGGGTGTTATATCGATATTATCAGGACTTACAGCAGCAGAAGTTGGAGCAGCTATACCTGAAACAGGTGGAATGATTGCGTGGATTAAGAAAATTTATGGTAAAAGAATAGCTTTTTTAGTTGGATGGGCTCAGCTAATAATATATTTTCCAGCCTTAATAGGATTGATTGCATATTACTTTGCAGTCTTCACAGGAAATTTTTTAAATATAGAGTCAACTAATACGACATTTTTAGCTGTAACAGCATTTATAGCAATATCTTTTTTATTTGCAATAAATATATTTACAAAAAATGTTGGTGGAAAGATCCAGACATTGGCTACAGCTGCTAAGATTGTTCCACTTTTATTAATAACTATATTCGGTTTTTTATCCGATAATAATCCATCTGAAATATTTTATATGACAGAGGTGACAAAAGAAGCCACATCTTCATCACCATTAGTTTTATTGGGATTAGCTTTAGTACCAATTATGTTTGCTTTTGATGGTTGGATATATGTTGGAACAATTGCAGGAGATTTAAAAAATGTAAAAAAAGATCTCCCTAAGGCAATTATTTTAGGATTGGGATTCATAGCAATATTTTATGTGGCATTAAATTTAGCATTGTTAAATGTATTCCCAGCAGAGGAGATTGTAAAAGTTGGAATGTTTGGAGTAGCAACAAAATTATTTGGACCAATGGGAGCTAAATTTATATTCTTGGGAATCATGATATCAGCTTTTGGAGGATTGAATGGTATGACCTTGGCATCGACGAGGATACCGTATACTTTAGCAATAGAAGGACATTTGCCAAAGAAAGAGTTTTTCGCCAAAATAGATGATAAGCATAGACAACCAATAAATTCTTCTGTGGTTATGTACCTATTATCGGTTTTCTTTTTAGTTGCAATGATTATAACTGGAGACCCTGATGTATATGGAGATATTCCAGTAGCATTATTTTGGTTATTCTATTGTTTGGTATTTTTAGGGTTATTTATTTTAAGAAAAAATGAACCAAATTTAGAAAGACCATTTAAAGTTCCATTTTATCCAGTAGTGCCAATACTTGCATTGCTAGGAGGAGCATCAATATTTATCTATGCAGCTATAGCTAATCCAACATATATGGCAATATCAGTGGTACTGACATTGACGGGGCTTTTTGTCTATAGAGAAAATTAATAAAAAATTAAGAGGGGTTGCTAGAAAGCGACCCCCTTTTTATTTTATATAAATGTTAAACCTAACATAATAATAATTCCAGAGTAAATTGTGATAATAACGCCATACCCCATAATATCTTTTGCACCTAGTTTAGCGATTCCTAGAGCAGGAAGAGCCCAGAAAGGTTGAATCATATTGGTCCATGCATCTCCCCAAGCTATAGCCATTCCTGTCCTCGCCGCAGAAACTCCAAGTTCTACACTTGCAGGCATCATAATAGGAGCTTGAACAGCCCATTGCCCGCCTCCAGATGGAACAAAAAAGTTAACAATTCCAGCACTTAAAAAGGTTAAACTTGGGAATGAAAGAGCTGTAGATGAACTTATAAAACTTTGTGATATAATTCCGGCTAAAGAAGCACCGTCACTGTTTGCTCCGATCATCATTCCCATGATGCCAGCATAAAAAGGGAATTGTAATATGATTCCCGCTGCTCCTTTACAAGCATTCCCAAAAGCTAATAGTAAATTTTTGGGAGTCTTATGAGCGATTATAGCAGTAACTAAAAATATCATATTTACAATATTGAGATTCAAATCAAAACCTTTTTGAAAAAAATATCCAATTATATATGTATATCCAAGAATTCCAATAAGAATATTGACAATGGGACTATTTTCGATTTTATCTGCGGGAGTCATCTCTGTTTTATCAAAAGTTACAGGCGAAATATCATCCTCCAAAAGAGCTGGATTAACTTGAAAAACATCTTTTTTGTTTTTAGGATGCATAGCAGCATTTAATAGAGGGAGTGTAAATAGTAAAACCAAAAGAATAATTAAATTATAAGATGAAAATAAGGTTTGAGAAGTAGTAATTCCTTTATCTAAAGCTCCTGCTGTAGCCTTAGATAAATTTCCAGAAGCTAGAGTGAGAGGAATTGAACCTGAAATTCCACCATGCCACAGTAAAAATCCAGAGTAGACAGAGGCAATAAGAAGACGATAGTCTACACCGCTTACTTTTTTAGCTATCTCTTTAGCGTAGATAGCACCGATAACAAGCCCAAATCCCCAGTTCAAAATACAAGCTAATCCAGATATAAAAGTGACGTAAATAATAGATTGTACTGGAGATTTTGGTAAGTTGGAAAGACTATTCAAAATTTTTTTAAAAAATGGGGCTGTTGCTAAGGTATAACCTGTGACAAGAACCATAACCATTTGCATAGAAAAAGCTAGGAGAGACCAAACACCATTTCCCCAGTGCATAGCAATTTGGAAAGGTGATTGTTTAGTTAGGAAACTTGCGGCAATAAAAACGATAAATGTAAGAATAGCTGCGAAAAGAAAAGCATCAGGGAGATATTTTTGCATTATTGTAACACAAAGTTGGGTAAATTTTTCGAAAATATTAAATTGTTTATTATTTATTGTTTTATTCAACACTTAAACCTCCAATATTTTATTTAAAAAAGCAAAGGAAAGAAAATATCCTTTGCTTTAAATTGATAACTTTTAAGGGTTATTTTTCAGCTTTAACTTTTTTAATCTCTTCAACTAAGTAAGTTGCTGTTTTTCCCAGATCAGTTACTAATCCTAAATCTGCTACTCCAAAAATAGGTGCCGCCTTGTCTTTATTTATAGCTATTATATATTCTGACTCTTCCATTCCAGCTAAATGCTGTATTGCTCCAGATATTCCAAACGCAAAATAAACATCAGGTCTAACTGTTTTTCCTGTTTGTCCAACTTGTCTGTCATGATTAACTATTCCAGCATCAACCAGTGCTCTAGAGGCTGCTGCTACTCCACCAAGCTCATTAGCAAGAAGTTCTAAATTGTCAAATCCACCTTGAGCTCCAACTCCTCTTCCTCCAGAAACTAGTATTTTAGCTTCTGTAATATCTACTTTTGCTTTTGCTTCTTTTATTATATTTAAAACTTTAACTTTCATTTTTGAATGGTCAAAATTAACTTTAAACTCTGTGATTTTTCCCTCTCTATTTTCATCTTTTGCTAATCTCATCATAACCCCTGGTCTAACTGTTGACATCTGAGGTCTATGGTCAGGACATATGATTGTAGCCATTAAGTTTCCACCAAAAGCTGGTCTTGTCATTAGAAATTCTCTATTTTCTCCAATTTCTAACATTGTACAATCAGCTGTCAGTCCCGTTTCGATTCTAGATGAAATTCTAGGTCCTAAATCTCTTCCCAGTGTAGTTGCCCCTATTAATACAATTTCAGGTTTTCTTTCGTTGATAACGGCTGAAAATGCTTGAGTATAAGCTTCAGTATCATAAATTGCTAACTCTTTTGAATCTATAACTATGACTTCATCTGCACCGTAGGCAACTAAATCTTTAGCTAAATTTTGAATATTATATCCTAAAAGAACTACCACAACTTTTTCATTAAGTGACTTAGCTAACTCCTTTCCTTTACCGATTAACTCTAATCCAACATTTTGTAGTACTCCCTCTCTTTGCTCAGCAAAAACAAGGATCCCTCTATATTCATTTAAATTCATGATACACTCCTTCTTTAAAATTTTAGATTATAAATTTTTCCTTTAGTTTTTCAATAATGATTTTTGCTGCTTCTTGAGGGTCAACTTCATAGAGCTGTCCAACTGCTTTAATACCTTTAGTAAATGATTTTTTAACCTTTGTTGGAGACCCTTTAAGTCCTAATTTTTCCTCATTAATACCGGATAGTCTGTCTACTCCCCAAACTTCAACCTCTTTATTATAGGCTTCCACTATATTTTTTACATTCATATACCTAGGTTTATTCGCTTCAGCTAAAATTGTCATTAAACATGGTATTTGAACTTGAAGTAACATATACCCATCTTCAGTAGCTCTTTTTACTTCAAATGTATCCTTTCCATCAAATTTAATATCATTTACATATGTAATTTGTGGGAGATTTAAAAACTCAGCTATTTGAGGACCAACCTGTGCAGTGTCTCCATCTATCGCTTGTCTTCCAGCGATAATCAAATCATAATCTAACTCTTTTAAAGCTGCTGATATCGCGTAAGATGTAGCTAATGTATCAGCTCCAGCAAACTTTCTATCAGTTAAAAGTATCGCTCTATCAACACCCATAGCAATAGCTTCTCTCAAAGCTGAATCAGCTTGTGGAGGTCCCATTGTTATAGCAGTAACGTGTGCACCAAATTTATCTTTTAATTTTAATGCTTCCTCTAATCCAGCTTTATCATCTGGATTTATAATACTTGGTACTCCATCTCTAATAAGAGTTCCTTTAACAGGGTCTAATCTAATCTCCGTAGTATCAGGTACTTGTTTTATACACACAACTATTTTCATTCTGTTTAATCCTCCCAATTTATTTTAGTAATGATGCTGCAATAACCATTCTTTGAACTTCGGAAGTTCCTTCATAAATCTCGGTAATTTTGGCATCTCTCATCATTCTTTCAACCGGATACTCTCTTGTATATCCATAGCCTCCATGAAGTTGAACAGCTTTTACAGTTACCTCCATAGCTGTTTCAGCAGCAAATAGCTTTGCTGTGGCAGCTTCAACAGAGTAACTCTCCTTTTTAGATTTTTTCCAAGCAGCTTTGTAAACTAGGAGTTTACTAGCTTCAATTTTTGCATACATATCAGCAATTTGAAACTGTGTATTTTGAAACTGAGCTATAGTTTTTCCAAATTGTTTTCTCTCTTTTATATATTTAATAGTTTCATCTAAAGCACCAACAGCAATACCAAGCGCTTGAGCAGCAATTCCAATTCTTCCACCATCAAGAGTCATCATAGCGATTTTAAATCCTTTTCCTAAAGCACCAATTAAATTTTCTTTCGGAATTCTACAATCTTCAAATATTAACTCACAAGTAGCAGAGCCTTTGATTCCAAGTTTTTTCTCTTTTTTACCCACAGAAAATCCAGGAGAGTCAGCTTCAACTATAAAAGTGGAAATCCCTTTTAGACCAGCAGATTTATCAGTCATAGCAAATATGATATAGACATGGGCATACCCAGCATTTGTTATAAATATTTTAGAGCCATTTAGTACCCATTCATTAGTGTTTTCATCAAACCAAGCGGTAGTTTGCTGACCAGCTGCATCAGTACCGGCATTTGGTTCAGTTAAACCAAAAGCACCAATCCATTCACCGGAAGCCATTTTAGGAAGATATTTTTGTTTTTGTTCCTCGGTTCCAAATTCTAAAATAGGAGCAACTCCTAAAGAAGTGTGAGCAGAAAGAATAACACCAGTAGTTCCACAAACTTTTGAAAGCTCTTCAACAGCCATAGTGTACATAATTTGGTCCCCACCAGCACCACCGTATTGAGTGGGGATAACAATTCCCATGAGACCAGCTTTACTCATTTTTTCAACAGTTTCAACTGGGAATCTCTCTTCCTCATCAATTTCAGCAGCAAGAGGTTTAACTTCATTTTCAGCAAAAGCTGTTATCATTTGCTTAAAAAGTTCTTGCGATTTAGTTAATGTAAAATCCATTTATTTCCTCCTAA
>NZ_CDRRQU010000042.1:0-19090 GCF_977044495.1 Cetobacterium sp.
AAGAATCTATAAATGTGATGAATGTAACTCAGAGATAGACAGAGATCTAAATGCAAGTATAAATATTCGTGAGGTTGGTAGAGAACTACTAGCCTATTAAAATATATATCAGGGTAGGAACTACCCGTAGAGCGTGATTAATATATCCGACATGAGTCAGATACTTCCCACGAAGCCCCGCCCTCTATTAGGGCGGTGGTAGTTCACCTCATATTCTATCATAACCTCTTTTATGAGGTCAAACTTTTGTTAAACTTTTCATCTATGTCCCACTGCAATATTTGGTTATTTATCTTGCCTTGATTTTCTTTTAAATAATCCATACAGATATCTTTAACCAGTTTTATTGTTTTTACGTCATGGATTATATCTACAAATTTCAAATCACTTAAGCCACTCTGCTTCACACCAAAAATTTCTCCAGCTTTTCTAAGTCTTAAATCTTCCTCCGCTATTTTAAATCCATCCTCGGTGTTTTCTAATACTTTAAGTCTTGCACCTGAATCATCATTTTCTGTATTGGAAAGTAAAAAACAATAGGACTGGTGTTCTCCTCTTCCAACTCTTCCTCTAAGTTGGTGTAGAGTTGCAAGACCGAAACGTTCAGAATTAGCTACTACCATTATACTTGAATTAGGCACATTTACTCCAACTTCAATAACCAAAGTGGAAACTAAAATATCCAACTCACAGTTTTTAAAAAGATGCATAACTTCATCTTTCTCTTTATTTTTCATTCTGCCATGTAAAACTCCAACTCTATATCCAGGTAATTTTTTTGTCACCTCACTATACAGCTCTTCCGTAGATTTTGCCGAAAGTTTCTCACTTTCATCTATTAATGAAGCAACAAAATATGCCTGACGTCCCTCTTTTAACTTTTTATCTATGAAGTGATACATCTTCTCCTCATCTTCCACCTCTTTAATCCATTTGGTTTTTATTGGCTTTCTTCCCGGTGGTAACTCATCTATCACCGCCACATCCAAATCTCCGTATATACTTAGAGCCAATGACCTCGGAATCGGTGTAGCACTCATAACAATAAGATTTGCTAGAACTCCTTTATCTCTAAGTCTTTTTCTTTGCAAAACTCCAAATCTATGTTGCTCATCTATTACTATCAAACCTAACTTTTTAAATTCAACGCTATCCTCTATTATTGCGTGAGTTCCTATTACAATATTCGTTTGTCCCGTTTTTATTCTCTCTAGAAGTTCACTTCTCTTTTTTCCTTTCACACTTCCGGTTAAAAGTTCAATTTTTATTCCTAACTCCTCTAAAGTTTGATAGATAGAAAGATAGTGCTGTGTTGCTAAAATCTCTGTTGGTGCCATTAAAACCCCTTGATAACCATTTTCCACCATATATAGGAGTAGCAGTACTGCAACTATCGTCTTTCCACTTCCCACATCTCCTTGAATTAAGTAGTTTATTATCTTTCCAGCATTTATTCCTTTGTATATCTCCGTTATAACTTTTTTCTGTGCTGTTGTTAAAGAAAAAGACAGTCCTTCTAAAAATTTTGAAACCAATTTTTTATTTCCTTCAACTTCATAAACTCCATTGTTACTTAAATCTATTTCAAAACGTTTTTGAAGTATTCCCATCTCCAATATTAAAAGTTCCTCTATTGCAAAACGTCTTTTTGCTTCCTCTAAATTCCTTGCATTCGTGGGATAATGAATCTCTTTCAGTGCACTTTTTCTATCCATGAGTCTGTATTTTTTTACTATCTCCTCTGGGATGTTCTCTTGAAATACATCTATATAACTCTTTAATGCTTCCTTCAAAATTCTTCTTAAACTATTCTGGTTTAACTCCTTTATAGCGCTGTAAATAGGTAAAATTTCCCCTTTATTCTCCTGACCTTTATACAATTTGAATTCTGGATTTATCATCTGAAATGTGTATCCTCTTTTTATACTTCCTATAAAAATATACTCTTCTCCTATCTTTAAACTGTTTCTCAAATAGGGTCTTTGAAACCAAACAACTTCCAAGGCTCCCGTTCCATCATTCACTGTTGCCTTTATCATCTTCATTCCCGTTCTTGTAGGCGGAGCTGATATATTCATTATATTTCCTTTTAATACGACATATTCATCTCCTCGTAACTCACCTATCTTTTTTAGATTTGTTCTATCGTCATAGATTCTTGGAAAATAGTATATTAAATCATAAAGTGTTCCTATATTCAATTTTTTTAATTTTGAATATGTCGCACTTGTAACTCCTTTTATATTAAAAAGTTCTATCTCTTTATAAATATCTGTATATATCTTAATCACCACCTTTTTTTAATTATAACACACTTATATAGCCTTTTGTACAATTTATCAGGCATTTTGTATTTTTACAATAAACCCTTTAAAAATAAGGGGCTATAAAAAAATTATTTTTTATTTTGTGTTATTTTTGTTTGACATTTTCTATCTTTTAATATATCATTATCGTATAATACAAATAGGCAAAGTAGGGGAAATCTTACGACGCAAAACTATAGGGTCTTTAAAATGACAGCCAGTTGCAATTAATTTTGGTCAAACCAAAATATAAATGCAACTGGCTTTTTTATTTTATAAGCTTTTTTAAATTTTAGGAGGGAATAAATCATGAAAAAACTATTAATACTTTTATCTTTGACTACGGCTATAACAGCTTTTGGAGCTCCTCAAGGAAACAGTATAAACAAAGGGGATATGGAAATTACAGCTACTGTTATTAAACCACTTACTGTTATCGCTACTAGTATGGAGTTTGGACAAGTTATACAAGGTAGTAAAACTACTGCATCTTCAAATTATCAAATTACAGGAGAAAAAGGTCAACCTATAACTATAGAGATTCCAAGTACAGTTGAACTAGCTTCAATTAGTGGTGATACAATGACTGCAACAATCGAATATAGAAATTTACCAAACTCTATTGGAGAAAGTGGTTCAACTAATGTCGCTGTCAATGGACACTTAAATGTTGCATCTGAACAGGCTGTTGGAAACTATACTGGAACTTTAACTGCCAGAGTTCAGTATCAATAATATAGATAAAAAAAAAGCATAGGCTCTATCAATGAGTCCATGCTTTTATTTTTTATAACTGTTCCAATAACTCCTCTGATATATCAAAGTTTGAGTAAACATCATTTACATCATCTAAATCATCCAAAGCCTCATACAATGCCATTACTTTTTTAGCTGTATCCAAATCTGTAATCTGTACTTTATTGTCTGGAATCATTGCAACTTCCGCTTCAGTTACATTGTAACCCGCTTTTTTTAACTCTTCTGATACTGTATTGCAATCTGCTGGGTCAGTTAAAACAGTAAACTCTCCATCCTCATCCTTAACATCCTCTGCACCAGCTTCCAGAGCTGCCATCATCAACTCGTCAGCGTCCACTCCTTCGGCTGCAACTACTATCTCTCCTTTTCTCTGGAACATCCAAGACACAGCACCATCTGTCCCTAAATTTCCATTTTTTCTAGAAAAAGCTGTTCTAACTTCTGAAGCTGATCTATTTTTATTATCAGTTACAACCTCAACTATAAAGGCTGTTCCTTCCGGACCATATCCTTCATATCTAATTTCCATGTAGTCTACACCTTCAAGTTCTCCTGTTCCTTTTTTAATAGCTCTCTCCAGGTTATCTTTTGGCATATTAGCAGCTTTTGCTTTATCTATCGCAAGTCTTAATCTAGGGTTAAAGTTTGGATCTCCACCAGCTTCCTTTGCTGCAATTGTCAACTCTTTTCCCAATTTTGTGAATAGCTTTCCTCTTTTAGCGTCTTGAGCACCTTTTCTATGCTTTATATTAGACCATTTACTATGTCCTGCCACAAAAACTCCTCCTCATTTTTAAATATCTCTTTAAATTCTATCATAACCACTATCTTTTTTCAATATATTTGGGCACAAGCTCCATTTTTTCCTTCACCTTTTCAAAAATAATATCTGGTGTTATCAATCTATATTTTTCTTCATATGATAAACTATCATATGTTTCATCTGAGAGTATATCTTTTGGTTCTATCCCTTCGTGTCTTTTATTATCCCTTGAGAGCCAATCTTTTTTACTGGATCCCGGACTGAAGATAGAAAAACTTGGAATATCTATAGCCTGAGCCAAATGTCTTGGTCCACCTTCATTTCCGACAAAAATGTCACAGTTGGCTAATAGTGCCCCCAACTCTCTTATACTTTTAGTGTTTATATCCGATACTATTCTTTTATCCCAACCCAGTTCCTCATGGAATTTTTTAGCAAACTCTTTCTCATTCGGTGAGTAATATAATATTATTTGGCAATCAAACGCCTCTAAAATTTTTCCAGCTAACTTTTTCATTAAATCTATGGGATAAACTTTATTTGGTCTTCGAGAATTTATAGCCAAAGGAATTATAATCTTATTAAAATCAACACCTGCTTCCTTCATTCGCTCTCTCAACTCATTTTTCTCCTGTGGTAAAAATGTCAAAGAATAGTTTTTATTTAATTTTACATCTACTCCATCATCTATAAGAGGTTTTAACATTTTCAAGAATTTTTCAGCTTTATCAAATTCACTCGACGGCTCCGGAATACTATGCGTATATGTATATCCTCTCTTGGGTTTCCATCTTCCTATCCTATATTTTGCTTTTCTAGAAAATAGTGTAAATGCCTCACTCTTTGGGGTAGACATTATATCAATAACTATGTCGTAATTCGTTCGTGTCACATTCCAGACTTTTTTCAGATATTTAAAAGGATTCTTCTGTTCATCTTTTGAAATCGATATAACTCTATTTAAGTAATCTTGATGTTCGAATAGTGGTGCCACATGATCATACAATACATAATCAATTTTTGCATCCGGATATGTTTCTTTCAAACTTTTACATATTACAGACGCCAATATTGCATCTCCAATCTGTTTAAATCTCACTACTAAAATTTTCATATTAAATCTCCTCTATGGTATTTTTTATAGTTTTCAAATCTCCCCAAAACTCCACTGCTACCTTAGCTCTCTTCCCACCATCATCTCTTGATTTTTTAGCGAAATTAGCATCATATGTCACCAACAGTTTTACATCTCCTCTCCAATCTACAATGTTTCCCTTTTCTTGAAGAAATTTAAACTCTCTTTCTAATAACAACTCAGCTACATCCTGTCCTAAAGCCACAATAACTTTAGGATTCATCAAAGAAATTTGCATCATTAAGCACTCTTTCAAATCTCTTTTATCTTTTTCTTCCAACTCTCTATAATTTTTTTCAGACTTAGTCAGGGTCGTTATATAATAGCTCTCTGGCAACAACCCGACTATATCACAAAGTTTTATTAGAAACTCTCCACTTGAGCCGGGTCTCACTTTTAAATTTTCATCTATATATAAATTAGAATCATCTCCTACAAAAAGTACGGTTCCTTTAAAATTACCTGTCCCTAAGACAATTTTTTCACTACTATCCTTCAATGCATCTATACTTCCTATTTCAAACTTTAACTCTTCTAAGAATTTTTCAATCTCCTCCATAATAGTTCCTCCTAAAATTTAATCAACTTGCTACATATATCCTGATGGGCAATCTCTACTGAAACATTGATATTATGTCTTGTCAACTCATCTAAAACAGTGTCTATAGCTAACTTTGGATCATTACTATCCTTACTCATATGAGCTAAATAAACCTTTTTTAATCGTTGATGATGTATCTCCCTAATAAATCTAGCACAATCATTATTTGATAGATGCCCATTTCTACTTTTTACACGGGCTTTTAAATCCCAAGGATATGAACATTCCATTAACTTATGATAGTCATAGTTACACTCTATAACCATGACATCTACCTCTTTAAATGCTTCTCTGACTGTGTTATCAATATAACCCAAATCTGTAGCTATCGCCACTTTGCTCCCCGAACTTTCCTCTATTCTAAAGCCAATTGTTCTCTCAGCGTCATGCATTACATCAAAAGGATACACCATACTATCCCCAACCCAAAAAGCTTCCTCTATAAATCTCAAATTTTCATCTTTTATTTTTCCAATTTTTAATATTCCAGCTTCATAGCTCTCCTTTGTGATATAGATTGGAATATCATATTTTCTCGACAATATTCCTGCCCCTTGAATATGGTCTCCATGTTCGTGAGTTATCAAAATCCCATCTATATTACAAACCTCTACCTTTATTTTTTTTAATTGTTCCTCTATCTTTTTTCCACTAAACCCAGCATCTATCAATAAGTTTATATTATCAGTTTCTATAAAAAGAGCATTTCCTTTACTTCCACTTCCCAGTACTGCTAATTTCATGATACTTCCTTTCTAAAAAATATATATCTTAAGTGTATATTATATCATAAAAAAACCTCTTAGCAAATATTGCTAAGAGGTTTGATATTTCATATCTCTATTAAATCTCTTCAAATTGGTCTTTTCCTACATAACACAGTGGGCAAACCCAATCTTCTGGTACATCTTCCCACTTTGTTCCCGGAGTTACCCCATTTTCTTGATCTCCTATCGTTTCATCATAAACATAGTCACAGATTACACATCTCATAAGTTTTCCCATTTTATACCCCCTCTATTTTATTAATTACTCCATAACCCGTGAATATTACAATACTCTCTTGCACACACTGATTTCCCTTTAGGTACTCTAAAATATGCCTCTGGCGCCTCTCCCGGCTTTAAATATTTTCTATATAAAAAGTCGTCTACACAAATTTCAATCATTTGGATATAATGCTCCTCTGTCATTGGGTGTGCAGCCTCTTTACCAACTTTCACTAAATATCCATCCTCTTTTTCCTCTATAAATGGAACGTGTTTCTCTGTTGAAGCATCCTGAGTTTTTTCCTTAACAAGCTCTAATCCATCTACAGAAACACCATCTTTATCTGCTACAATTACCTCTAATAATACTGGATTCTCTTTCACTTTAAAAATTTCATAAACTTTCATGATAACCTCCTTAAGTTATTAAACATATTTTGTCCTCTGACAATTATTTATTCTGGCACTGAGGACAAGTTCCTTTAAAATAAACATGGTACTCATCAATTTTAAAATCCTTCATATCGCCAACCACAAGTTGATCAATTGTCACTGGGATATCAAAAACTTTTTTACAATTTACACATTTAAAATGCCCATGTACATGCATATCCACATCATATCTAGTTTCATTTTCTTCTATTGTTATTACTTTAGCAATTCCTTTTTCTATAAAAAGATTTAGTGTATTATAAACTGTCGTTTTAGAAAGAGTGGGAATTTCAGGACATAAAGCCCTATAAATCTCATCAACCGTTGGATGAGTTTTATTATTTAACAAATATTCAAATACTTTCATTCTTTGATATGAGGGTTTTATATCATGTATCTTTAAATGCTCACCTATATTTTCAATATACATGTTTCCTCCTTTTGAAATAATTACAAAATTGTAATTATTTTTTCTTTTAATATACACCTTTTTAGTATTTTTGTCAAGAGATTACAATAAGTTTTTAATCATTAAATACCTATCAATCCCTTTTCCGTATTCATCTTTTTGTAACTCTTCTACCGTATATCCGGCTTTTTCATACAACTTCACAGCTTTACTGTTTTTAGGATCCACGGTCAAGTAAACTTTTTCTACCCCTATTTTTTTTAATCTATTCTGACTTTCTTCTAATAGTATTTTTCCGTATCCTTTCCCTCTTTCCTTTAAAGAAGTCGAAAATCCATATAAAAAAACTTCATTTTTTCCCAATACTCCTTGATACTGGGCAACAGATATCAATTTATCATTATCATCTAGCAGAACATAAAGTTTTCCATATCTAATGAAACTCATAATCATCCACATATCAGCTCCACCCATCACACCAAAACACTCCACTTCATTATCATATATTTTTTTTATTAGCTCTCTTGCTTTTGCATCAACCTCTATTATTTTCATCTTCCCTCCCTAATACCCTATATCAAACAAATGAAGACCAAAAGGCTCAGCCACTATTTTTGCATATTGAATATCTGGATTCTCCAACATATCCACCAAGTAATTTTCTGGCTTTTTTCTAAAATAAATTGATAAAATTGTACCTACTATTATTCTAATTTGAGACTTTAGAAAAGCATTTCCTTTAACATATAGCTTGACTGTTTTTTCATCCACTCTCTCGAACTTAGCTTCATATATCTCTCTTATTGTCGTATTGCTTCCACAATCCGAAAGTCTAAAATTTGAAAAATTGTGCCGTCCTACCAAAGGGGCGACTATCCTATTCAATCTCTCCAAATCTAACTGTTCATCAACAAAAGTGACATATCTGGATTGAAATGGATTTCTATCCTCACCTATATAGTATTCATAGGACCTATAAATCGCTGAAAATCTAGAGCTGAAATCTAAATCTACCTCTTGAGCATCTAAAATAAATATATCATTTGGTAGTAAACTATTTATAATTCTTTTTATCTTTTGTATAGGAATATTTGACGTTGTAAAAAAATTTGAAACTTGCATCTTAGCATGAACCCCTCTATCAGTTCTTCCGGCAGAAACTAAGTCTATTTTATTTTTAAAAATTCCTTTTAGGACTTTTTCTAGCTCTCCTTGGACCGTTCTAAAACCAGGTTGTCTTTGAAAGCCAAAAAACTCACTTCCATCATAACTATATGTCAATTTTATATTTCTTTCCACGTTTTTCTCCTTTTCCTTTTTCTACGTATAAAAAAAAGTCTTGAATACTCAAGACTTTAACTATCTTATGTGGTGCGAGAGGAGGGACTTGAACCCTCACGTCGAAACGCCAGATCCTAAGTCTGGTGCGTCTGCCAATTCCGCCACCCTCGCATAAAGATGGTGCGTCATACTGGGCTCGAACCAGTGACAACACGATTAAAAGTCGTGTGCTCTACCATCTGAGCTAATGACGCTTTCTATAAAACTACAAAATTAAAAAATGGGGTGACCGACGGGATTCGAACCCGCGACAACCAGTGCCACAAACTGGCGCTCTACCAACTGAACTACGGCCACCAAATGGCGTGTCTGAAGAGATTCGAACTCCTGACCCACGCCTTAGAAGGGCGTTGCTCTATCCAGCTGAGCTACAGACACATTTGATATATATTAAATTGGAGCGGGAGACGAGGGTCGAACTCGCGACATTCAGCTTGGAAGGCTGACGCTCTACCAACTGAGCTACTCCCGCAAATGGTCGGAATAGCAAGATTCGAACTTGCGGCCCCCTGCTCCCAAGGCAGGTGCGCTACCGGACTGCGCTATATTCCGACTTATTTATTTTTTAGAGCTCACTTTCGTTCGCTACAGAATTATAGTATCATAAATTATTATTTGTGTCAACAAGCTTTTTTATTTTTTTGTTTTTTATTTACATTTTTAAAAAAAGGATTGATTTTACTAAAAAAGAATAATATTTTATATACAGATTTAAAAAGTTTTCTTATAATATTTATAATCATTTTTAATCAAGGAGGTTTTTTATAATGAAAAATACAAAACTTATTTGCTCTATTCTTTTAGCCGGTTCTCTTTTTGGTGCGTGTACAGCTACTGAATACAACAACAAAACTACTGGTACAGCTGGTGGAGCTGCAGTAGGTGCTTTAATTGGACAGGCAATCGGTCAGGATACAAAAGGAACTCTTATCGGAGCTGGAATTGGAGCTCTAGCTGGTTTAGGTTGGGGAGCATATAAAGATCAACAGACAAAAGAACTACAAGCTAGATTACAAAATACTCAAGTTAAAGTTACTGATGAAGGAAACTATATAAATCTTAATCTACCGGGTGGAGTTACATTTCCAACAAATGGATATGTTATCGGAAGTGGCTTTTATGCACCTTTAAACGATATTGCTGCTGTTTTAAATCAATATCCTGAAACAAGAATAGTTATTTCAGGTAATACTGATAGCACTGGTGCATACTCTTATAACATGGATTTATCAGTTAAAAGAGCGAGAAGTGTCGCTGATTATCTAGTTAGTAGAAGAGTAAATCCAAATAGAATAACTATCAATGGTTTTGGACCTGATAGACCTATCGCTAGCAATTCAACACCTTCTGGTAGAGCTCAAAACAGAAGAGTTGAAATTCAAATTTTCCCAGCATATTAATACAAATTTAAAGAGGGTCGTTGACCCTCTTTTTTAGTGTTTAACTTTTTCTAATGCCTTTGCAGTCGCCTCTCTTACCCCTTCTGATGTATATGTCGCTCCTGATACAGCATCAAACTCTGCATTTTGATTTTTTAAAATATGCGCTTTTAAAGTTTCAATAGCTGGATTAGCTATTGGTGGTGTATCTTGGTGAGTAATATCAACCCCAATGATTTTAATTCCATTTCCCTTTGGCTTTATCTCTAGTTTTACAGTTAAATCACCGTTATATCCATTTCCCATCTCTTCAACAACTAACGGTCCCGGTTTATTTACCTCGTATATTCCCAGCAACAACCCTATTACTATAAAGGCTAACACCAACTTTTTTCTTAAAGATTCTATATTCATCTATAACCCCTTTTATTTTTTCGGTATCAATCTAGGAACTACTTTATCTCTACCCTCTAACCCAACTTTTTGAATGTATTCAATCAATACCTCATCCAAAGCAGGATAGTGTCCTAACTCCTTTCCACCAGCTAAAGATGAGTACCCATCTCCTCCAGCTGCCATAAAGTCATTTGTTGCCACTACATATGTCTTATTTGGATCCAACTTCTCATTTCCTACTCTAATTTCTAAAACCTTTCTATAAGCTGGATTTTTGATATTGAATTTAACTGTCATTCCTGCAACTTGAGCCATTGCACCTAACGATTCTGGATATGATCTTATTCCGTTTTCAACAGCCTTTTGTAAATCTGATCCCTTCACCTCTTTTGTAATCACATAGTTTCCAAATGGTAATACGCTGATTATATCTCCTACTGTAACCTCTCCCGGATTGATAGAAGCTCTAATTCCACCACCATTTGTAATCGCAACATCTGCACCTGTTTTCCACAACATAGCATCTGTTATCAATTGTGAAAGGTTTGTTTCTCCCGTTCTAACAAAGGCTCTATCTCCCTCTAACAAAATTTTAGATTCTCCAACTTTAACATTAGTTATCATCTCCTGTTTTCTTGAGATTTCATCTATTTTTTCCTTTACCTTTTCATCTTCTGGAACTGGATTATCTCCACTCATGATTACGTTCTTTGTATATAGCGTATAATCTATCGCTTCGTTTCTATTTTTTAATTTATCAAAATCAACCTTTACTACTCCAACGTTTTTAGCATACTCTCCTGTTTGTACTATAGTCACTCCATTAACTATCTTTTTCTCTTTTAACTCAGTGTGACTGTGTCCGTCAATAATTAAATCTATCTCAGGTACAGCCTCAGCTAATCCTACACTTTGTAATTTTTTCGCTGTACTCTCGTCGTCTCCCAAATGTGCTATTACAACAATAAATGTAACTCCCTCTTTTTTCATCTGAGCAACAACTGATTTAGCTGTTGCGATAGGGTCCGCTATCGTTATATTTTTTACATTATTTGGATTAGTCTTAAAATATGTTTCAGGAGTTGCTAAACCAAAGAATCCAACTTTTTTCCCATCTATTTTTCTGATATCATATGTCCCTGCAATTGGCTTCCCCGTTGTTTTATCCACAACATTCGCTGCCAATGTTTTATATTTTTGCATAGACAATAACTCTTCTAATCTCTCTTGACCATAGTTAAAATCATGATTTCCTAAAGTTGCATAATCAAAACCAGCTGCATTCAAAGTTTCAACCATTGATTCACCCTTAGTCAGAGTAGCAAAAGTTGTCCCGTGCATTGTGTCTCCAGCATCTATCAATAGTACCTTTCCATTATTTTTATCCTGCTCTAAAGCCTTAGCTATAGTAGCTACTCTAGCTAATCCCACACCATCAAATTGCCCCTCTTTTGCCCTACCATGAACATCATTGACATGAACTAAAGTAAGCTCGTACTCTCCATCTTTTGGCGGTAATACTTTACAAGCAGAAAGAGCTAAGACTAACCCCATCAAACCAAAAATTTTTAAATTTTTATTCATCTTTCCTCCCTAATTAATTCTAGTTTTCAAATCAAATTCGAACATATTTTATCATATTTAGACAAGATTGTAAAAGAAAAAACTGCATACAAATGCAGTTTTTTCAACACTTTACATTTTGTTTTTTAAAGTTTGAAGTAATTTTAAACTGACCTCTAAACTTTCTTTGTCCACTTCAAATACATCTATCCACTTTTTTAAAGTTTCTATCTCTTTCAATCTCATTGCCTGTTCATTCTCTTCTTGAAAAATATAACCCTTTATAGCTAATGCCTCTTGAATTTGATATTCATAAAACTCTAGATATTTCTCATTTTTTATCAAATTCTTCTCTATCTGAAGCTTTATTTCTTCTGTGGAGAAATATCCCTCTTTTAATATATTTACCATCATAATCTTCAAATACAAATACTCTTTTATAAAAAATTCTTTTTTATACCGATAGACTCTCAGCTCTTGAATATAATTGATTAAAAGAAAAGGAAATACAACAATCATCATAGATACTTTAGGTTTTTCTACTACTTCATTTGATATTTCAATAGCTCTTTTTCTCTCTTTCTCTATAAATATATCAATGTTTTGCATTTTTACTCTCTTTCATATTTGAGTAAATCAATGTATGTCTAACATTCTCAGAACTAGGTTCAACCTTTTTCACAAAGATATAATACCACGCCCCTGATTCAATGTCCTCTTCTGCCAACTTTTCATGTGCTTCTTTAAATCCTAAAGTTTCATCTAAAAAAGGTAACACAGAAAAACATAGAAAATATATACATACAAAGCTACCTACAAAAGCTATCCATTTTTTTATCATATTCTCCTCCTAAAAATCTTTATAAACTCATCAAAGATTTCGTTATATCAGGGAAAACTACATGGAACATCAAGTACGCAGCCCCAAAAGTTACACCTAAGTTAATAATTTTTCCAATCACATAAAGAGTTATCGGTTTTCCACCCTTGAATAGTTTACCTAACTCACCGAAGTTCGTTGATAGTCCAATACTTGTGAATGCTATACAGAATAACCACCCTTGTAAAGGTGAAATCAGTCCATCTACCATCCCTTTATCTATAACTATCTTAGACCCGTCCACTCCCAAAATTCCATAAATTCCAGAGAATACAAGAGAAGCCCCAATGAATCCCAATATAAATTTAGGGAATCTATTCCAAATCTCATTCAATGAACCTTTTAAAGAAAAATCTCTCTCTTCAGCCATAGATTTATCTACTTTTAATGACCAATAAGCTGCCACACCTAGTGCCATTACACCTATTATTATATTTTGAATCATTTTTATTGTTGCTGCAACGTCTCTTGCCACTGGTCCCAAATATTCTCCAGCTGCAACCACTGCACCTGTTGAGTCGACTGTTCCACCAATCCAAGCTCCTCCCAATACTGGGTCCATATTCAAAGCCTTTATAAACATTGGCATAGCAATCATCATAAAGGCAGTAAACATTATAGAGATACTTACAGACAGCGTAAGCTCCTCTTTCTTAGCCTTACAAGCTGCCGCTGCTGCAATGGCAGCTGACACTCCGCTTACGGACATATCTGCTGACATTACCATGTTTAAACTCTTTGATTCCATTTTTAAAATTTTATCCCCAAATCCAAATGTTAAAACTAAAACAACTGGAGTTACAAACCACGTTACGAAAATTCCCGGTATTCCAATCAATAGAACTTTATTAACTAAAACTGTCGACCCAAGAAGTATTAATCCCGTCTTTATAAAATACTCTGTCTGAGCTGCTGCTAAAATCTTTTTAGGTGTTCCTACTGTATTACTCACTATCAATCCCAGTACTAAGCCCCAGAAAACATATCCCAGACCCCAAGCTTTTAAAGTCTCTTGTTCCCCTAATAAATATGCTCCTGTTGCCAGAGCAAAAACTGCTGGAAATCCTTGTAAAAATCCCTCTCTATCTCTTTCCATCTTTCTCATACCTAAACTAAAATATATTCCTATAAATGCTAACAATATTAATAGATTCGGTATTAAGTTGTAAGGTTTCACAACAGCTTTTGCCTTCATTTTATTCTCTTTATCCCTACTAATAAGCCATTTATCTACTAAATTGTCTGCACTTGTGTTTAGATTAGTATCTGTGTAAGCTTTTTCTTCCGCTAAAGCTGTCGCAACTAAAGCTTCATTTCTTAAGATTGCTGTTTCTTTCTTCAAATCCTCGTACTGTTGAACAAAAGGCTCTCCTTTTATCTTAGCTGCATTTTCACTTAAATATATCGATTCAATTGGATTTACAACCCATTTTTTAGGTTTTCCCAAAATCCCCTTTATTTTCTCTGTTATTGTCGATTTTATAGCTAAGCTATTTTTATCAAACTGTGCTTCATGCCATTGAACTGTTTTAAAAGGAGCTCTTTCTCCTTCCGATTTCATTATACTGTTGTAAACTTCCGTTTTTCCTAAAACACTCTCTGAATTCGATCCCATATAGATAGATACACAAAATGCAAGAACAATTGTTGCCAGTAGTATCGCCCAATAATCCTCAGCTTTAAATAAATCTAATATTTTTTTCCTTCAAACTTTTTTTACTCTCTTTTATAGCTTCCATTTTACACCCCTAGTTTTTTTTAACACTCTTTATTGAACCTTTATTCAAAGTTCTAAACATAACTAATGGGAACCCTTTTGAGGTCCCCATTACTCTAAATATATTTTAATTTAAAAATTTAATTCTAGTGTCCACCCTCATAATTAAAAGGTTTTTCTAGAGTATATAAATCCCCCGGACTTGAGTGCTTAGAAATTGGCTTAACGTTGATATTAGCTCTATATTCTGTCTCTGCCCATAGAATTCTTTGTGCCACTTGTGCTTCTGGATTTAACTCCACTCCATCAAGAATCATCTCTTTAAACTTTTGATATCCAGCTCTGTCAATTAGATGACCTCCATGGATATACATAGGTTTGTGATGTAAAACATTGGCAGAGAATTTTTGCCAGTTTCCAATAACTTGGATAACTACGTCCTCTGTAACCCAGTTTAAAAACATTTTACCCATTCTTGGGTATTGTTTTCCTGTTCTTCCACCTATTAACACTCTATATAATTTTTGTTCTGCTCTTACCCATGCAGATGATGGACACGCCTCAACGCACTCTCCACATCCTACACAACAGCAAGTATCTTTTAAAATTCTATAGTTTTCTAATTTTAAAACTCTTGTAGCAGAATGTTCACATACTTTAACACATCTTCCACATCCAAGACATCTTTCTTTTACATATATTGGCATAGTTACACCTATTATTCCAAAATCATTAAAATGAGCTTTAGCACAGTCATTTGGACATCCTGCTATTGTCATTTTTATATGGTAGTGGCTTGGGAAAATTTGCTTTTCAAGTTTTCTTGCCAACTCCCAAGTATTGATATTAGCTTTTACACAGTGAGAATTTCCGATACACGCCATGATATTTCTAGCACCGATAGTAGGATATCCCGCTTTGTTAACTTCCATGTCAACTCCACAAGCCTCTACATCTACTTCCTTAATATACTCTTCTAAATACGCATTTACCGCATCCACATTTTCAAACTTTATTCCAGGAGCATTAAGAGTCTGTCTCATACCCATGTGGAATGTTCCATCTCCCCATCTCTCTGCAATATCTTGTATTACTTTTAAATATTTAGCTTCAATTAGTCCACCTGGAACACGAAGTTGGATCATGAACTCTCCAGGTACTTTTGATTGACGGAAGCAGTTTAATTTTAGTTTAGTTATATTTATATCGTGATTCACTTATTTTACCCCCTTTAGTCGATTAGATATTTAGCTTGAGAATAGTTAAATACTGGTCCTTCCAGACATACATAAACTTCGTCGATTCTACAATGACCACATTTTCCAACTGCACATGACATCTTTCTTTCAAAAGAAACCCAAATCTTATCAGTAGGAACTCCCAACTTTTCAAATTCAATAGCTGTATACTTCATCATATTAGGTGGTCCAACGATTATAACTTCCAAATCGTCAAAATTTTCTGATACCATTTTTAACTGAGGTACATACTCTGTAACAAGCCCTACACACTCACCATCTAATCCGCACCCTTTATCTACTGTTAATACCATTGGATGTTTTTTTCTCCAATTGATAATCTCATCTCTAAATAGTATTGAAGCGTCATCTTTAAATCCAAATAGTAACTCCATTGATTGAACTTCCTCTGGATTTTTATAAATTTGATTGATTAAAGATCTAACTGGAGCTAATCCTGATCCTCCTGTCACAATGATCACTTTTTTATTTTTTATATCAATCGTATCAAAACCTTTACCATAAGGTCCTCTCATTGGCAGTAAATCTCCAGCATGTAAAGTAAAAATCTCATCAGTTACTGTTCCAACTTTTCTAATTAAGAACTCTGCCCATCCCTCTGATGCAGAAAAATCTGTAACAGATATTGGACACTCTCCCACTTTTGGTAAAGACAGTTGCATAAATTGTCCAGATTTTATATTTCCTGCTTCTGGATATTCAACTTTAAATAGATACTCTATATCAGTAACTTTTTTTACATCCAAAAGTTTATATGGCGTTGGCATTATTACATTTTCCATTACTTATTACCTCCATTTAGTTTATCAACCTCTGTAGCTAGTCTGTTTACAGTAGTTGAGAAAGATATAAACACTGGACACTTATCATCACATCTTCCACATCCAACACACATATGATTCTCTTTAAATCTTTTCTTAAAATCATGAATTTTGTGCATAACTTTAAATCTCATTCTTTCTCCACCAGTTTTTCTAAATGAATGATTTCCAGCCATCTCTGTATATCCATCAACGTGGCAAGAAGCATTTATTCTTCTTCTCTCTCCCGCATCTGTATCAGAACTATAATTCATATCATATGTTGTGAAGCAAGTGCACGTAGAGCATGATACAGTACAACTTCCACACATCAAGCATCTCTTGTCAAACTCTTTCCACATATCTAAAGATTTCACTGCTAATTGAGTATCTTTATCATTTATTTCTGGAATTCTAACAACTCTTTCGTTTTCTACAACTGGAGTTACTGCGAAATCGATCTCATTATTTCCTGCAAAGTAAGAGTTAAATAGTTCATCTTTAGTTTCTACTAGAACTTCTTCACCATCAAACTTTACTCCAAATGCGTATTCATCTGCTGATGCAGTACCCATTGAAGCACAGAAGCACGTATCCCAACCTTTTGTTGGACACTCCATCAATATGAACTTTGTCTTTTCTCTCATTCTTTTATAGTATGAATCTTCAAATCCACCATTTCTCAAGAAAATTTCATCATATCTTTTTATTGAATGAATGTCGCAAGCTCTTGCGAATACAAGCATTGGTCTATCGTCAACAATTTTTGACTCTCTATAGTCTGCATCTGTAAAATATAAAACTGTTTCTGTTATAGGGCTTAATGCTTCCTTTGCTGCATAATCTGATTTCTCATCATGTACAATCTCATCTGCCGAATAAACTCTATCATATCTCACAATGTCGGTATCTGAATATCTTCCCTGTTTAGAAAATCTTTTTGGAGCATAAATCTTATACTCTTTACTAAGATTTTTTAACAAGCTATCAAAATTTTCTGCTGTTATTTTGTATCCCATCCTTACTTTGCCTCCCTGTTATTTGAATTTTTAGTCAATTCATTATCTGTTTATATTACAACCTTTATGTTTTTTTGTAAATCATTAATTTCAGTTTTTTGATATTTGGTTAAATTTGAATTTTTAGTCGAAATATATTTGGTCAGACTTTAATTTCTTTATTTTTTTACTAAAGTTTTAACTTTTGAATCTCCCCTCACTTTCTAATTTTATACAACACTAGTATACTTATACACTAGTGTTGTTGTGATCAATTTTTTGTCAATTTAAAATCAAAAGGTTGTTTTTTTCTTAATTTCATTATAAAATATTGAAAATAAAATCAATTTTTAAAGGTGGAAGTATGAAAAAATTCGTTGTTGAATCTGAATTTCACAATATGAAAATTTCACAATATCTCAGAGAAAAAGGGTATTCTGGAAGAGGTATTAGAAATGTCGAAGTCTATTTGAATGGTAAAAGAACCAAAACTACAAAACAAGTAAAAAAAAATGCGAGACTTTTAGTTAAAGAAAAAGAAAAGGAAGTTGGAATCAAATCTATTAAAATGGATTTAAAAATTATATATGAGGATAAAAATCTACTTATTATTGATAAAGACCCCTATTTAGTTGTTCACCCAACTACAAAAAAGACGGATTTGACACTAGCAAATGGAGTTATCCACTACCTTCAAGAACAAACTGGTAAAATACAGCCTCCTAGGTTTTTCAATCGTTTAGATATGAATACCTCTGGATTGATTATTGTAGCAAAAAACGCCTATACACAGGCTTTTTTACAGAGTGATAAAGAAAAAGTATCCAAATTTTATCAAGCCATTGTCAAAGGTATTGTCAAAGAAGATGAAATGATAATAGAGATCCCTATCGGTAAAGAGGGGGATGAGCTGAGACGAAAAGAGATGAGTCCTGAAACTGGTGGACAAACTGCTAAGACCTATATGAAAGTTTTAGAACGTTTTCCAAACGAGGACTTAACTTTGGTTGAGTTAGAACTTTTCACGGGAAGAACTCATCAGATTCGTGCCCATATGTCTTTGGTCGGATATCCTATTTTAGGAGATGAACTCTATAGTGGGGAAGACATTCGGGCTAAGAGACAACTTCTTCACGCTTTTAAACTGATTTTCACAGATGTTGAAACTGGAGAAAAAATTCAAGTTCAGGCACCTCTTCCCAATGATTTTAAAGAGATTCTTCATATCGCAAATTAAAACTTACAATAAAAAAAGATACCTATATTGGGTATCTTTTTTCTTCAACTGATGTAGTTACCTCTTCCTCTTTTAGCTCTCCCTCTGTTCTTGCCACAATCAATGTACAAACTGCATCCCCTGTTA
>NZ_CDRRQU010000043.1:0-18062 GCF_977044495.1 Cetobacterium sp.
AAAATTGAGGAAGATAAGAATCACTTTATCCTATTGGAAGAGTTAATAAAAGGAAATTTAAGTACTCAGTTGAATGAATTCGAAATAAAAGAGATTGGAATTTTTAGACTAACAAGAGATGAGGCACTAGAAATTTTGGAAGATTCAAAAGTAAATACAGATATTGTGAAAGAAGTTGAGAGTGAGTTAGAGGAAAGAGAGTGGGGAGAGATTATTAGAATTGAGTATGATAAGAGATTATCTAAAGAGATGAAAGATTTCATACTAAAAAAATTTAGTCTTCCAACTACAGAGATATATGAGATATCTGGACCTATAAATTTAGATTTTTTGTGGACAATAGAGAGATTAGATGGATATGCAAAATATAAGTATGAACCATTAGAGGGAAGATTTTTGAAAAAAATGAAAGGGGAAAATATATTTGATACTTTGAAGAAAAAAGACATCTTATTACTACATCCGTACGACTCTTTTGGAGCTATAACAGAATTGATTGATACAGCAGCGGATGATCCAGATGTATTAGGTATAAGGCAAACTTTATATAGAGTAAAACATCACGACTCACCAATAATTGACGCATTAGAAAAAGCTTGTAAAAAAGGAAAACAGGTTACTGCATTGGTTGAAGCTAAAGCTAGATTTGATGAGGAAGACAATATAGAGTGGGCTAAAAAATTAGAAAAAGTTGGTTGTCATGTAATCTATGGAGTAAAAAACTTAAAAGTTCATGGAAAAACACTTCTTATTTTAAGAAAGGAAAATGACAAAATAAAAAGATATGTTCAGTTAGGAACTGGAAATTACTATAAAGCACCTTATGTTGATATCTCTTTATTCACCGCTAATGAAGGAATAGGAGAAGATATTGCTAATTTATTTTCTAATTTAATAAGTCCACAGGAAACAAATAATTGGAAAGAAGTTGGAGTGGGACCAGAAGAGTTAGATGAAAGATTTAAAAAACTTATAGATAGAGAAACAAGTAATGCGTTAAAAGGAAAAAAAGCAAGAATTACTGCCAAAATGAATGGGTTAACAGATGAAACTATGATAGATAAACTTTACGAAGCTTCAAATGCAGGGGTAAAAATAGTTTTAATTGTTAGAGGATCGTGTTGTCTGTTACCAGGTGTAAAAAATATGAGTGAAAATATAGAAGTCTATAGTATAGTTGGACGATTCTTAGAGCATAATAGAGTTTATATTTTTGAAAATGGTGGAAATAAGGAATACTTTTTATCGAGTGCAGATTGGATGACTAGAAATCTAGAGAGACGGATAGAGCTTATGTTCCCTGTAAATGATGCTAAAAATAAACAACAATTGGATTTATACTTTGAAAATATATTAAAAGATAATGTAAAAAGATGGAAAGAAAACGAAGATGGAACATATTCTTTAGTAAAACCTAGTAAAGATGAAAAAGAGTTCTCATATCAAGAGTATTACCTAAATAATAAGTTCTGAAAAAAGGGGGACTAAATATGAAATATAAGAAGGCAATAATTTCAGCTTTCATAGCGGGTAATGCTGGATTTGTTTTAGGGTATGATATGGGTATATCTGGAGGAACGATAACCAATGTTACAACGCATTTTAACCTTAACTCAGCGTGGGAAGGATTTGCGTTATCAGTTTTTATAGTAGGAGCAGTTTTTGGAAGTATTTTTACAAAGACATTAAATGATGAGTTAGGAAGAAAAAAAGCTTTAATAATAGGAACAGTTTTGATGCTAATAGGAGCAACAGGAGTATATATTTTTGGAGATAATTTTAAATTATTTTTATTATGTAGAGGTATAGCAGGGGCAGGAATGGGGCTGTTATTTTCTTCAGAACCATCCTATGTTACGGAGATATCTCCACCCGGTATAAGGGGAGGATTAGGATCAATATTACAATTTACCACTGGTTTAGGAATAATTGTTGGTTATTTTGTGACTTTTACAATGCTAAAATATCAAAATATGACCCAAGATAATATTTGGATGTGGAAAACAATCTATGGAACAGAGATTATTGTAGTCGTACTATATTTATTTTCTTTATTCTATATTGTGCATAGTCCAATTTGGTTTTTAATGAAAAATAGAGATGATGAAGCCAAAAAAGTAATGCAGGATATTTGGCCAGATATTAATTCAGATAAATTTATAGAAACACATAGTAAATATAATAGGAATGCGGATGAAAGTAAAAATATAGAACATCAAATGGAGAAAAGTGGTAATTTGAAAAAACTTATATTCATAGTATTTTTTATGGCAGCCCTAACAGAACTTTGTGGTATAAATCCATTGATTTACTACTCTTCCGATATTTTTAGAAAAATAATGCCTGAAGGACCTGATACAGCTTTTTATCAAAGTATAATAAACGGTGTATTTTTTACAATTGGATCATTGGTATCAATGTTTACAGTAGATAAATTTGGAAGGAAAACGTTACTTTTCATAGGAACGTTTATTATGTCAGCATCTTTATTTGTAATAGGAGTACATATATATTTAAGTCTTTACTCGATGCTTCTTGTTTATTTAATATATTTATTTATATTTTCTTATAATTTTTCAGCGGGTGCAATCAGATTTTTATATATAGGAGAATTATCCCCAACGCCATTGAGAGCATATAGTCTTGGATTTGCGGGAGTTGTAAATTGGGCAAGTGATTTTTTAGTATCGTGGACACTTCCAATTATAGCAAATAGTATTTTTTTAAATAGAATTCTTAGAGGTTCTTCAATATTTTTTATTTACTCAGTTTTTGGATTTATATTTTTTATTTTGATATTTACAATCCCAGAGACAAAAGGAAAAACATTACATGAAATTTCAGAGTATTGGAGCTTAAAAGATAGCTAGGAGGGTAAATTTATGAACAAAATCTCAAATGATGATTTATTAAAAAAACTAGGAACAAATGAGAAAACAGGTTTAAGTACTTCAGAAGCTCAAGAAAGGTTAGCAAAGGATGGGAAAAACGCATTAGCGGAGAAAAAGGTAACACTTTTACAAAAATTGATGCCGTATTTCTGGGGTCCAATACCATGGATGATAGAAGCAGCAATGTTGCTTTCGTTGATAACAATGGATATAAAAGATTTTGTAATTATATCATTATTACTTTTTTTAAATGCTTTTATTGGATGGAAACAAGATAAAAGTGCTCAAGATGCATTGGCAGCATTAAAAAATGATTTAGCACTAAAAGCTAATGTTTTAAGAGACTCCAAATGGGAGGAGATTCCCGCTACAAATTTAGTTGTGGGAGATATTGTAAATATAGTTTTAGGAAACGTTGTGCCAGCTGACGCTCAGATATTAAGTGGAAGTTATTTAACTGTTGACCAAGCAGCACTTACAGGTGAAAGCTTACCAGTGACTAAAAATATACAAGATGTTGTATATTCTGGGTCTATAGCCAAAGAGGGAAATGTAATAGTTGTTGTAACAGCAACAGGAGCAAATACTTATTTTGGTAAAACAGCCAAATTAGTAGCTGAGGCTGGAGCTAAGAGTCAATTGACAGCTGAGGTAACTTCAGTGGGTAACTTCTTAATAATTGGAGCTGTAATTCTTTCAATAATTTTAGTGGTATTCCAATTAATTTTAATAAGACCTTTGGACCAAGCAACTATTTTGCGAATAATAAAAACAGTACTAGTTTTGATGGTTGCAACTATACCAGTAGCAATGCCAGCAGTTATATCTGTAACAATTGCTTTGGGAGCTTTACAGCTATCTAAAAAGAAAGCGATAGTTTCTAAGTTGAATTCTATTGAGGCTTTAGCGAGTGTGAATGTACTTTGTAGTGATAAAACAGGAACATTGACACAGAATAAATTGAGTGTAGCTGGGGTATTCCCAGTTGAAGGAGTAACTAGTCAGTTGATGACAACGTATGGAGTTTTAGCCTCCGATCCAAAAGGTGATGATGTTATAGATTTAGCTATAAAAAACTTTTTAAAATCAGATACTTCCTTAGCTGGTTACAAGGTAGATAAATTTACACCATTTAATCCCGTTATAAAAAGAGTGGAGGTAATAGTAGAAAAAGATGGAAAAAAATTCCATATAGTGAAAGGAGCTCCACAAGTTATTGTTGCTATGTGTAAATTGACTGGAGATACTTTAAAAAATATTCAGGGCAAAATAAATGAGCTAGCAGCTCATGGATTTAAAGCTTTAGGAGTTGCAACTGGTGATGGAGAAACATGGACGTATGTGGGGACTTTTTCTTTAGCTGATCCTTTGAGACCTGATAGTAAATCGACTGTTCACGCTTTACAAGCTGAAGGAATAGATGTAAAGATGATAACAGGAGATAGCCAAAATATTGCTAAAGAAGTAGCTATAGAATTAGGAATAGGAGATAATATACTACTGGCAACAGATGTTTTTGGAACAGGAAATAAGAAAATTGTGATAACTCCAAGTATGCAAAAGTTGGTGGAAGGAGCGAGTGGATTTGCAGAAGTATTCCCGCAACATAAATATGAAATTGTAAAAGTATTACAATCAAAAGGATATATTTGTGCTATGACAGGTGATGGTGTTAATGATGCGCCAGCATTAAAACAGGCAGATTGCGGAATTGCAGTTTCAGGGGCAACAGATGCAGCTAGAGCAGCAGCAGCACTAATTTTGACAAATCCAGGTCTAAGTGTAATAGAAAATGCTATAAATGAAGCTAAAAAAATATTTGCAAGAATGATGAGTTATATATATTATCGTATTGCAATGACAATTAATATTATGATATTTTCTGTTGTTGTAACATTAGTTGGGAAGTATTTTATTCATAGAGTTATTCCAGGAGTAAATGAATCATTTTTCCCATTGACAGCGATAATGCTTGTGTCTTTGGCACTGTTAGATGACATTCCAATAATGACTATAGCTTATGATAATGCTGAGATAAGTTCAGGTCCAGCTGTTTGGAACAAAAAGAAAACGTTCACAGTCAGCTCTGTTTTAGGACTAGTATCTGTTATTCAAAGTATAGCTCTTGTTATATGGGTGGATAAAGACTGGACTCAAGTAGCAAGTTTTGGTCAATTACAAACTTTGGTATTTTTACAGTTAGTTGTAGGAGGACATCTATTATTATTTATAACAAGACGTTCAAGTTGGTTCTTTACAAGACCTTTCCCAGAATGGAAACTATTTTGGGCAATAGTTGTAACTCAAATTTTTGTCGTATTTATGACATATTTTGGATGGTTAGTTGATGCAATAAGTTTAAGCGATATTTTATATGTTTGGTGTTACAATCTTTTGTGGATGTTCCCATTATCTTTTATCTCAACAATTATGAAGAAAATGAAATAAAAAAAGCAGTTCACAAAAGTGAACTGCTCAAGCTGTAGATAATTAGTTATTTACAGCTTTTTTATATTAATAACTATTTACTGATATACGATCCTAAATAGTTTAATATTTTCTTTTTAATTCTTTGAATAGTATTATCTATTTTTTTTGGAGTTTCATCTAGAGTCTTAGCAATCTCGATATATGTGTATTCCTTACATAGGTAGTAAAAAACGGTTTTTTCCAATTCACTTAAATTTTCAATTAAGAAAGTTTCTAAAAGTTTTACTAATTCTTTTCCTAGGACAATCTCTTCAGGATTATAGAAGTTTATGGATGGTGTATTATATTTAGTAACTTCTTCAAATCCAATATATTCCTCTCCCATAACAGCGGAGTTTAAATTTTGATATTTAGCAGAACTGTGCGTCTTTACAGCTGTTATAATTTGTCTTCTAATACATAGATTCGCAAAAGTGTTAAAACACGCATTTTTATTTTCATCATAAGATTTAATCGCTTTTATAAGTCCAATATAACCTTCTTGTAATAAGTCATCTGATTCCGCACCTTTTAAGAAAAATTTACGATTGTTTTTTAAGATTGAACTTTGGTACTCATGAAAAATCTTTTCGGTAGCTTCTTCATCTCCTTGTTGTGCTAACTTAATATCTCTAATTTCTATCATGCTTTCGTCCCCCCGACTTTCTTTGATATATTTCTTACTATGTAATGATATCAAAAAAGTAAAAGAAAATAAATATTCCAAATTTTTCTTTACAAATATATTTTTTGATATATAAGCATGAAATAAAAAAAGAAAGCCATTGCTTATAGAGCGAATTAAAGAGTGAGTGCTTTAGTCTAACATGAGAGTAGAAAAATATGGTATAATGTGCTATAAAAATTAAAAAATAAAGGTGAAAGATGGAAAAGATTTTAGTAGAAAGTTTAAAGACAAGCTCTATTGATTTAGCGATAGAGTCAAAAAATGAGTATCAGCATAAACTTTTATCAAATAAAGAAAAAAAAATAATTACAGATATAAGAGAAGAACTAGAAAATTGTGATGAATTTATAATTTCTGTTGCTTTTATAACGGAAGGAGGAGTTTCACTAATATTAGAGCAACTAAAAAATTTAGAAACAAGAGGTGTCAAAGGAAAAATTTTGACAGGTGATTATCTGAGCTTTACTCAACCAAAAGCCTTAAAAAAATTACTTTCGTATAGTAATATAGAGTTAAAGCTCTTAAGTGATGAAAAATTTCATGCTAAAGGATATTTTTTTAAAAAAGGTGATGTTTGGACATTAATTGTTGGAAGTAGTAATTTAACTCAGACGGCATTAACTGTAAATTTTGAGTGGAATTTGAAAGTGAGTTCTTTAAGAAAAGGAAAAATTGCCAATGAAATATTGAATGAGTTTACTAAAACCTTTGATAGCTTACCTAAATTGACTTTGAGTGCTATTGGAGAATACGAAGAGATATATAATTTGAATAAGAAACTAATAGAGCTTCAAAGAGAAAAGATTACAAAAAATTTAGAAATTAACCCAAATTTAATGCAAGATGAAGCTTTAAAAGCTTTAAAAGTTTTAAGAGAGAGGGAAAGCAAAGGATTACTAATAAGTGCTACTGGAACAGGAAAAACATTTTTAAGTGCATTTGACATAAAAGCAGTGAATCCTAAAAAAGTGTTGTTTTTAGCTCATAGAAAAACAATACTTGAAAAATCTAAAGAGAGTTATGAACTTGTAATAAAAGATAAAAAAATGGGAATATATGGTGAGGATATATTAATAGATAAGGATATAATTTTTGCTATGGTACAAACTTTAAGTAAAGATAAGCATCTAGAACTATTTTCAAAAGAAGAGTTTGAGTATATAGTTGTAGATGAGGTGCATCATAGTGGAGCAAAGAGTTATCAAAAGATATTAAATTACTTTAAGCCTAAGTTTTTACTAGGGATGACAGCAACTCCCGAAAGAAACGACGATTTTGATATATATTCCTTATTTAATCACAATATTGCATATGAAATTAGGCTTCATGATGCTTTGAGAGAAAAACTTCTTTGCCCTTTTCATTATTTTGGAATTTCAGATATATTGATAGATGGGAAAGAGGTAGATGAAAAAACCTCAGTAAAAAACTTAGTATTGGATGAGAGAGTAAATCACATAATTGAAAAGAGCAGATATTATGGTTATAGTGGTGATAAGCTACATGGACTTATATTTGCATCAAAGGTTGAAGAGGCTATACTTTTATCAGAAAAGTTAAACGAGAAAGGTATAAAAAGTCGGGCATTAAGTGGAAAAAATAGTGATTTAGAAAGGGAGTTAACTATAGAGAGTTTAGAAAGGGGAGAAATTCAATATATAGTAACAGTGGACATATTTAATGAAGGTGTAGATATACCTTGTGTAAATCAGGTTATTTTTTTAAGACCTACAGATTCTTCAATCGTTTATATTCAACAATTGGGTAGAGGACTTAGAAAAAGTTTGAATAAAGAGTATGTAGTGATATTAGATTTCATAGGAAATTATGAGAAAAACTTTTTAATACCTACAGCAATTTCACAAAATAGTAGTTTTGATAGAGATTTTATGAAAAGATTTATAGTGAATGGAACAAATATGATTCCGGGAGAAAGTAGTATAACTTTTGAATCTATTGTAAAAGAAAGGATTTTTGAAAATATAAATAAAACAAATTTTTCAACCAAAAAGAATATAGAGCATGATTTTAATCTTTTAGAAAAACAAATAGGTAGAATCCCTCTACTTAACGATTTTTTTGAAAGAAATATGATAGAACCTAGTGTAATGCTTAAATTTAGAAAAAACTATGATGAGATTTTAAAAATTTTAAGACCAAAACTTCAGTTGGGTGAGTTATCTAAAATTGAAAGAAACTATTTAACATTTTTATCAAGCATTTTTACTCCAAGTAAAAGACTTCATGAAATACTTACTTTAAAAGTGTTATTATCGAAAAAAGAGATTACTGTAAAAGATATAGAGGAAATTTTAGAAGAAAAATATCTTCTATTTGAACAAGAAAAAAATATAGAAAATGCTATAGAGCATTTATCCAAAAATATTTTTACAAGTTTATCAACAATAAAAGAGTTTGAACCCATAGTTGAAGTAGGAGAAAAATATAGTTTAAAAAAGGTATTCAAAGAAAGTTACAAAAAAAATGGTTATTTTAAAATGCTGATAGATGACTTGGTGGAATATAATTTGAATTATGTTTTAAAAAATTATAGACAAAAAACAAATGAAACAATAATAAAGTATAAAGAGTATACAAAACAACAAGCTTTTTGGAATCTGAATTTAGATTTTAATAATGGATATCAAGTAAGTGGATATACAATATTTGAAGATGAAAAAAAAGTTGTTATATTTATAACCCTAGATGATTCATTACCATTTATTGCCTATGATAATGTATTTTACGATAGACAACGTTTTACTTGGTTTTCTAAGAGTAACAGGTGTTTAAGTAGGAATGGAATCTTAACAGGAGAGGGGAAAATTGCCAATAATTATTATACAATAGAGGTATTTTTGAAGAAAAAATCAGGAGAAAATTTCTATTATTTGGGTGAAGTTGAAAGGGTTTTAAGTGCTAAGGAAGTTATAGGAAAAAAAGGAGAACCTTTGGTAGAATATGAACTAAAATTAAAATATGAAATAGATATAGAGCTGTATAGTTATTTTAATCTAGCTCCTGTAGATACAAATAGTATTAAAATTTAAAAGATCCAATTTTGGGTCTTTTTTTGCTATATATAGAATTTTTCATGTTCTAAATATTTAAAATTTTCATGTATTTTTTTTATAACAAGTGTGTTAAAATTTATATTTAGGGGGGTGATTAATTTGAATTCAACAAATATAGGAATACTAAATTTATTATATCAAGGACATTTTTCTCAAGATGATTTGGCATTGTATTTGGATGTAGAAAGTAAAACTTTATTTAAAAATATCTCTCAATTGAATATTAATTTAAAAGATTTAAATTTGAATGAGATAGAGATAAAGGAGGGAAAATATCACTTAGAGCTTAGCCAATGCCAGTGGAGTTATATTTTAAATAATAAAGAATTTATGAGTTCGGAAGATATTATTGATTATTTATATTTAAAATTTATTTTTAAAGGTTTTATAAATTTAGAATTGGAGAAGAATGAGTTTCAAATATCGAGAAGCTCCATAAACAGGTATTTTTTGGTAGTAAAAAATATGTTAGCAAAAAATAATAGTAGTTATAGGTATGAAAATGGAAAGGGACTTAGGCTAGTTCATTTGTCTTTTCAAGATAAAAATTTATTTTGTAAAAAACTTATAAAGTTATTCATGAAAACGGAGTTTTTAATATCTTCATCTACAATTTATTATAATATATTTAAAGAGTTTCAAATTAATGAACTTTCAGAGAAGTTGTACAGGATATTTATTTTCTCTGAAGTTGCTTTAACTAAATTTGTTATGGCGTTCTCATTAGCTTTAAAAATATGTATAAATACTTTTGGAGGATTCAAATTTAATGACGATTATAATGAGTCAGAACGTTATAACAATATACGAGAAGTAATAGAAGAGGAATTAAAAAATTATTCATCAAATTATAGAGAGCAAATTTTTTTGTTTTTATTAAATTTAAAAAATAAGGAAAACTTCTATGAACAAGAGATAATAGATCGAGGTAAAATACTAATAAAAGAGTTAAAAAAGCAATTTATTATTGATAATATTGAAAAAGGATTCAAAGAACTTTTATTGAAGAAGCTATATATGTCTCTGTTCAAATATGAAAATAATATTTTAAAAGTATATTCGTCAAAACTTAATAGTGATGATAAGAGATTATTAAAAATGCTTGATGAAAGTTTAATTAAAACAGAGTTAAAAATATATTTTTATGATAAAGTTGTTATTTTAGATATGTTAAAGAAAATTATAATCGAAAAAAATAAAAAGGAAATAAATAATATTTTACTTCTTTTCAATGAGATTGTTTTACCATATGATGTGTATTTAAAAGAAAATTTACAAAAACAGATACCACATGTGAATATAGATATAATGCCTTCATTTCATTTAAAATTTAACTATTCAAACTGTATTGATCAATACGATTTAATATTGAGTGATGAAAAATATCAAGATTCAAATGTTGAAAAAATATCATCATTTAATTATTTAAGAGTCTTAGAAAAAATAGATAAAAAAGCGATAGAGCGAGGGCTAAGCAGTTTATTTACTATAAAGGTATAAAAAGAGGGAGTAGTTATGAATGTAACATCAATACACTTTAAAATTATGCATTGTTTAAAAAAAAATATTTATTCGATTAGTGAACTAGTTGAAATTTTAAACATTTCTGAATTTAAAGTTAAAAGATATCCAAAAGATTTAGAATATCTACTTGAAGAGGACTCTAGCGAAAATATTCACAATAAAATTAATTGAACACCACAAATAAGAGAAAAAATGAGAAAAAAGCAAAGTCTTACTCCCGAAGAAAGACAGATGTATGTGATTTTAAAATTTTTAGAGGCAGATATAATAAATTTGAGTCACATAAGTGAAGAGATTGGGATAACGAGAAGAACTTTGACAAATGATTTAAATGAATTAAAAGAGATTTTAGAAAAATTTAATTTGGAGATAAAAAATCTAACAAGATATGGAATTGTGTTAGAGGGAAAGGAAAGCGACAAAAGGAGTTTTTTTGAACTATATTTAATAAAAATATTTATAGAGAAAAGATATCTACCAAAAATTTTTGATGGTATATTTTTAGAATTTGAAGAGATAAAAATCAAGTGTGAAATATATAAACTAATAAAAGAGATGTTTGTTTTTATGAAGATTCCAAATAATAGTTTTGTTTTTTTAAATCTAGAAGTTAAATCATATATAGCTATTCTGAGAAGTAATTACAAAGACTCCAGTATAGATATGATGATAGAAAATGAGGAAAGTGACAAAAAATTTATAGAGTTTTTAAAAGAAATACCTTTTTATACAAACTTTGAGATAAGTCAAATAATAGATATTTATAGAAAGAGATATAAAGGAAATTTAGTAAAATTATATCCAGAAAAAGCTAAACAAGCAAGAGAGATAATTAAATATATTGGGAAAAATATGAGAAGTAATATAGTTATAACAAAAGAACTTTTAGCAAGAGTTATGGTTATAATTATTGTTAGAGATTACAAGAGAGAATTTAATGTAAATGAGTTCTATATATTTAATAATACTATTGGAAAAGCGTATTTACTTCCATATAAAAAAATATCAGAATTATTGAAGGATTATTACGGTGAGATAGATAGTTTTGATTTAGCTAATTTAGCTATGACTTTTTTGAGTAATATATATTTGGATAATAAGAAAAAAATTGAAGAAGCAAAAAATATTGTGATAGTTTATAATTTTTTACACAGAGATATGATAATAGATTTGTGTGAGGATATTGGACTTAGTAGAGATGAAGTTGGATATGAATTAGTTTTGTTCTTTGAATTTGAGGAAATTTTAAAGAAGAAAAATTTTAAAATAATTATAACATTTGAAGATATAGATTTTTCTGATTACGATATAGAGGACAGATTAATCGAATTTAATTTTCCTATAACGAAGTATGATAAATTAAAGTTAAAACCATTATTAGAAGAGAAATAAGGAGTAGGTTTAATCTGCTCCTATTATATTTTTTGGAAACTTTAGAAGTTTCTCAGTAGAAAAACTTGACAAAAGAAAAATGATACAGTATATAAAACTATTGAAACTAATAATAGGGAGGGGTATTATGAAAAAAATTATGTTAGGCTTATCGGTAGCGACTTTAATAGTAACAGGATGTTCTGGGACTACGACAAAAAGTAACGGGAATTCAGACATAACTTGGAAATATATTAAAGACTTACCAGTTCCAAAGGGTTATGAAGTACAAAAGGGAGTAGCCGGACCTTTAGCTGGGAACATAGGAGAGTACGTAGTTGTAGCAGGAGGAGCGAATTTCCCGCACAAGTCTGTTCTTGAGGGTGGTGCAAAAGTAGTTTATCCGGATTTATATTTAATGAAAAAAGTAAAAAATGGTTTAGAGTTAATTAAACATACTCAATTACCAAAAGAGATAGGATATGGGTCTGCAATATCTACAGAGACAGGTATTTACTATATTGGTGGAACTTATGAAGTGGGGGTATCAAATGAGATATTACTTATAACTTTAAATGCCGATAAAACAGATGTTGTGGTTAAAACAATAGGAACTTTGCCATTTGATTACCATAGTGGAGTAGCTACTTTATATGGAGATGACATCTATATAGTGACTGGAAGACAAGATGGAAAAAATAGTAAGAATTTTTATAAATATAATTTGATAACATCTAAAACAACAGAATTAAAAATGTTCCCGGGAACAGAAAGAAGTCAATCAGTTGGACAAGTTTTAAATAATGGCTCAGAAGATCTTCTATATGTGTTTGGTGGGGGAACGGGGGTAGCATTTACAGATGGATATGCGTACAGTTTTAGTAAAGGCATATGGGTAAAGGTCAAAGATGTAGAGTTAAAAAATAAAGAGATATCTCTTTTAGGGGCAAGTTCTGTAAAATTAAACAATAGCGAGATGCTAGTAATAGGTGGGTTTAATAAAGAAGTTTGGGATGATGCCAATCTTAAATTAGGATCATTAAAAGGCAAGGAGTTGGAGAAGTACAGACATGACTATTTTACTAAAGACCCACAAGATTTTAATTGGAATAAAGAGATGTTGGTGTATGATGCCATTACTAATACATGGAGAACAATAGGGCAGGTACCATTTATGGCACCATGTGGAGAGGGATTAGTAAAAGTTGGGGATACAATATATTCGATAAATGGTGAAATTAAACCAGGAGTCAGAAGTGAAAGAATATACCAAGGAACAATAATTAAAGATTAGTAAAAAGTAATCAAATAGCGAACATAAGTTGACCAGTTAAAAGTTAGACAAAACAGGTGTTTTATTATATAATTCAATTACTGAACTTTTAATGCTCATCAATTTTCTCTCAAGTTGATGAAAAATTTTCTAATTTAAAAAATAAGCAGGTACATTCCCAGTATCTGCTTATTTTATTTTAAATATTTATCAATAAAAAACAGGAAAAAATAGTGATCTACGGTAAAACCTAGTTAAGTAAAGCGAATAGGAGGGGAGATATTTATGATTAGGTCACTTTTTAAAAATAAAAAAATTATTGCAGCAGAGAAAGATCAGGAAATATTAGAAAATGAAATAAAGAAAGTATCGCAAGAACTTGTGAAAAAAGATGGTTTTTTAAAATGTAAAAATGATTTATTTATATCTATAGAAGAAGCTGGTAAAAAAACTTATGACTGGGAACGAATGGGGGATGAACTAAAAAAATATCATAAAGAAAATCTCACTTTAAAAAAAGAGTTAGAAAAAATAAATAAAATATTATCTATAAATTGTGTAGAAAATCATTATCTAATTAAAATAGAGAAATTTTTATTTGAAATTAGATTTTCTGAAGTGGTGAATAATTTAAAGTTGAATGGTGTTATGTACGTTCAGTGCTTAAATAGTTATATTATAGAAAATTTAGTTGAGGATGAAAAATTAAAAGGTGAGATTATAAAAAAATATAAAAATTTTTTAAATGGAATTATGAACTGGGAGATTAAAACAAATTTATTGAAAGGTGAAAAAATTACAAAGGTTTATGTTAAGCATAGAAAACTGGTGAATATACTGAATGAAAAAGCAATTTCTTATATGGGTGAACTCAACTATGAAGTTTTTGAAAGTCTTTTAGAAGCTGGATATACTCAAGAGGAGATAAAAGTTTTTAAAGATATATATGATGATTATGAAAAAAAGTATCTTGTAAAATAAATTACATAATAAAAATACACAGGTTTTATCCTGTGTATTTTTATGTCTATACTATTCAGCAGTTGTTTTACAGTAGACATCCAGTTTATTGTATGGAATTTCGATTCCCTCTTGATCAAATTTCTTTTTAACAAGTTCCTGTAAATCAAAGAAAACATCCCAGTAGTGTTCTTTTTTAGCCCAAACTCTCATTGTAAAATCTAAGGAGCTTGAATTATGTTTGCTAAGTCTGACAAAGATATCTTTATCTTGAAGAATTAGAGCGTGATTTTTAGCAATATCAGTTAAAAGTTTTTTTACTTGATCAATAGATGTGTCATATGAAACTGAAAAAACACAATCTACTCTTCTCTCAGCATTAGCCCCAGCGTTAATAATAACTTCTCCCGAAAGTTTACCATTGGGAACAACGACAAATTTGTTATCAACAGTGTGTAAAACAGTGTAAAGAAAAGTAATTCTTTGGACAGTTCCTTCGACATTACAAGATATGATATAGTCTCCCTTAGTAAAGTATCTAGAAGCTAGTATTTGCATTCCACCAGCCAGATCCGATAAACTTCCTTTTAAAGCAAGTCCTATACCGATACCAATAGACCCAAGTAAGGCTAAGATAGATGTCATTTCAATACCAAGTATTTGGATAACATTTAAAACATAAAAAATAATTATTAAAATATTTAAAAAAGACTGTAAAAAATGTATTAAAAGCTCATCAAGTTTTTTCAGTGATAAAAATTTATTGAAAGCTTTCATAAGAAAACCTTGAACAGGTTTGTAAGTTATCCAAAGGATAGCTAATAAAATTAGTTTTTTAATAAGAATAGGTGCTGACTTTGCAAGAGCAGCAGTAAACTCATTAATAAAAGTTGTTAATGTTTGTTCCATTGATAAAAGTCCTCCTAAAAATATAAAGTATAGAATAGATTATAAAAGATTTTTTGTCAGAAGTCAAAGTATATTTAATCAACATAGTGAATATTAGTATTACTTTTATGTGATTAAATTCTAATTTGATATTTAAATATAAAACTTATTGAAGTTAAAAAAGGAAAATTTATCATAAATAGGTATTATTAAAATAGATAAAATAATCTAGGAGTATACGAGGGGGATAGATGGAAAAGACACTATTAGTGATAAAACCAGATGCTGTAGAAAGAAAATTGATTGGAGATATAATTCAAAGGGTAGAAAGAAAAGGATTAGAGATTAAGGCTTTAAAAATGGAGAGAATAACTTTAGAAAAAGCAGAAAAGCATTATGAAGTTCATAAAGAAAAAGAATTTTATAATGATTTAATAAACTTTATTACTTCTGGACCGGTTGTATTGATGGTGATAGAAGGGGAAAATTGTGTTCAAATAGTCAGACAGATGGCAGGAAGTACATCACCTCTAGACGCTATTCCAGGAAGTATAAGAGGAGATTATTCGGTAGATTTACTGAAAAATATTGTTCATACATCAGACAGCGTAGAATCAAGTAGAAGAGAGATTAAAAATTTTTTTAGAAATGTAGATTAAAATTTTTTAAAATAAAACTATATAAAAAATTACAGTAGGAGGAGTAGACCTCCTTTTTATATTGATTTGTATTTTTTGGTAAAATAGGGTATTATAGAAAATGATTATGTTCTACAAAATGGGATTTAAAAGATAAAAGGAGAGATGTAATGGGAAAGGTTATTACAGTAAAAAACAATAAAGGTGGAGTTGGGAAATCTTGGCTTACTTTGCAACTAGCTCATATATTATCAAATATAGACGACAATAAGGTTTTAGTTATAACATCAGATAGTCAAAATAATGTGATGCTTTATGCGGGAGTAGATATAGAGTTTGATAAAGGTTTGGAACATTGGATAAGTAAAGAAGATGGTGATTTAATTGCATTGAGAAGTAATTTATATTATATACCATTGATCAATAGTAATTTTAAAAGAGGATTTGATAAAAAGTTAAAAGCACTGATTGAGAAATTAAAAAGAGAATACAATTATATATTAATAGATTCTGTACCAGTTTTAAATATAGATAAGTGTTTTTTAGAATTAGCAGACACTATAGTGATACCGACTATGTTAGATACAGCTAGCTGTAAGGGAATATTAAATTTATCTAATGAAGTAGAATTATCAAAAGTGAAGGTAATAGTACCTAATAAATTTTCTAAAACTAAGTCAGAAAAATTTTGGAAAGAAATTTTAGGGGATTTTTTAAAGGGAAATTCGATATATTTTGCAGAGCCAATTCCACAAATGGCTTTTTTAGCTGAATTGACACACCAAGGAAAAACAATTTTAGAAAGTAGCTCTAAAAAAATTGATGAAGTACAAAATAATTTGATAGAAATTGCTAAGGTGATATCTTAATGAAAAAGATAAATAGTAAAATAGCTAACAAATTGGGTGAAAAATTTAGAGAAACAAACAATAACAAAGCTATTGAAACGATTGAAATAAAAGAAAAATATAATCCAATTTTAAATTATGATGACTTTGAATTGGAAATAGATCAAAAAGAAAAGATGATAGTTTTTGAAGAAAAAGCAGTCTTTCACGCACAGGAATTATCTAAAAATACAATAGAACTTTCAAAAGTTTTTAGTGCAGCTCAAAAAACTTTAGCTGCGTGTAAGACTGGAACTTTTGTTAAATGGTATGAAGCATTGGGCTTTAAAAAGGATTTTGTATATATGCTCTTAAAGAGAAATGATTTATTTTTAGAATTATCAAATGAAAAAGTATTTCAAATACCCGAAAAAGCAATAAAAACTATTTCCAAGATAAAAGATAAAGTTGATACCAAGGTAATTTTAGATATTGTAAATGCTGAGAAACCAGTTGAAGTAGCAAAAGAAAAAGAGAGTTATTTTTCGGGTAACCCGAAAGATAGAAAAAATGAAATAGAAGATATTGAGATGCTGGAAGGTAACTTTGATAAGATAAAAGAGCTTGAGAAAAAATTGTCAGAATACTATAGAAAAATAAAAGAGATTGAATATGAGTTAAGTATTTTAAAAAAAGAAAGTAAAGAAAAATAAAAAAGGCTACTCATCGAGAGTAGCTTTTCTTATAATAAAATACTTAAACTAGCTTAAATATATAGAATCTATAACCAAGAATTGAATTTTTTAATGAAATATTTTTTAGCTAAAATTACAGTGAAGAAGTATCCAATAAGTATTAGTATAATCCAAATGAAAAAAGAAATAGACATAGGAACAAATCCTAAAGTTACACTAGCTTTAGAATATGGAATAAATAAAGCAAAAATCAAAATAGCAGAAGTTAAAAGAATAACTTTTATATTAGCATTTGATTCAATAAAAGGTACTTTTTTAGTTCTGATAAGATAGATTATAAGTGTTTGAGATAAAATACTTTCTATAAACCAACCAGTATGAAAAAGTGCTTGTTTATCAATAGTGTTAGCCTTAAATACATAAAACATAAGTAAAAAAGTTATAACATCAAATATGGAGCTCAGAGGACCAATATAAATCATAAACTTTCCAACTCCCCCAGCATTCCAATCTTTAGGTTTTAAAATATCCTCTGTATCGACATTATCCCAAGGTATAGATATTTGGGATATATCATAAAGTAGATTTTGAAAAAGTATTTGTATAGGGAGCATTGGCAAAAATGGTAGAAATGCACTAGCTAGAACAATACTAAATACATTTCCAAAGTTTGAAGAAGCAGTCATTTTTAAATATTTAATCATATTGGTAAAAATTTTTCTACCAATTATAACTCCTTCTAAAAGGACTGAAAGTTCTTTTTC